>NZ_JBFUCB010000037.1:0-21216 GCF_056405435.1 Rhizobacter sp. P1_G5
CATCGCACCGTCATCGGCGGCCAGGAACAGCACCATGCGCGCCACGTCCCCGGGCTGCAGCTTGTCCGGCAGGCACTGGTTGCGCTTCAGCACCTCTTCGCTGTCCGCGGTGAACCACAGCTTGACCTGCCGCTCGGTCATCACCCAGCCCGGCGACACCGTGTTGATGCGGATCCGGTGCTCGCCGAGCGGCTTGGCCAGCCCGCGCGTCAGCCCATTCACCGACGACTTCGCGATCGCGTAGCACGGGTACGCCCCGTCCTTGCCCTGCCAGCCGGTCGAGCCGAAGTTGATGACCGAGCCGAAGCCCAGCCGCTTCATCCCCGGTACCAGCGCCTGGATCGCGAAGAACGCCGGCCGCTCGTTGATCGACATGCGCTGGTCGTAGTACTCCGGCGTCACCGATTCCAGCGTGTGGCGGTCGTCGCTCGCGACGTTGTTGACCAGCACCGCGAAGTCGCCGAACGCCGCCTCGGCGTCGGCGATCACCTTCTGCAGCGCCGCCACGTCGCGCACGTCGCAGGGCCGGAACCACGGCGCCGGGTGCCCGGCCGCCTCCACCTGCTGCACCAGCTCGCGGCTGGCGGCCTCGGCGACGTCGACGAACGCCACCTGGGCGCCCTGCTCCGCGAACGCGCTGACCAGCGCCGCGCCGATGCCGGTGCCGCCACCGGTGATGAAAACGCGGCGTCCGCGCAGGCTCGGAAAGATCGCCAGAGTGGCTGTCGTGGCAATTGCCATGGGGGTTTGTCCTTGATCTATTGCAATTTGGATATGTGAAGAGCGAATTTATTTATTTTTCTATTATCAATGTGCCTTGATACGATCCGCCGCGTCAAGGGCCGTCGTACGACAACCTGTCCGACCACCGATCGGCCGCCCACCCCCCGGAGACAACAGACCCCATGGATTCGAAGAAACCGCCCGCTCCGCCGAAGCGGCGCAGCCACGCCTGGTTCGGCAAGCAGGACCGTGACGGCTTCGTGCACCGCAGCTGGTTGAAGAACCAGGGCTATCCGCACGACCTGCTGGACGGCCGCCCGATCATCGGCATCTGCAACACCTGGAGCGAGCTGACGCCCTGCAACGGGCACTTCCGCGAGCTCGCCGAGTTCGTCAAGCGCGGCGTCTACGAGGCCGGCGGCTTCCCGCTCGAGTTCCCGGTGATGTCGCTCGGCGAGACGCAGCTGCGGCCGACCGCGATGCTGTTCCGCAACCTGGCGAGCATGGACGTCGAGGAATCGATCCGCGGCAACCCGATCGACGGCGTCGTGCTGCTGATGGGCTGCGACAAGACCACGCCGTCGCTGCTGATGGGCGCGGCCAGCTGCGACCTGCCGACCATCGGCCTGTCGGGCGGGCCGATGCTGAACGGCAAGTTCCGCGGCAAGGACATCGGCTCGGGCACCGGCGTGTGGCAGATGAGCGAGATGGTGCGTGCCGGCGAGATGACGATGGACGAGTTCACCGCCGCCGAATCGTGCATGCACCGCTCCAAGGGCAGCTGCATGACGATGGGCACCGCCTCCACCATGGCCAGCATGGTCGAGGCGCTGGGCATGTCGCTGCCCGAGAACGCCGCGATCCCGGCGGCCGACACGCGGCGCAACCGGCTCGCGCAGCTGACCGGCCGGCGCATCGTCGAGATGGTCAAGGAAGACCTGCGCATGTCGAAGATCCTGACGCGCGAGGCCTTCGAGAACGCGATCCGCACCAATGCCGCGATCGGCGGCTCGACCAATGCGGTGATCCACCTGATCGCGGTGGCCGGGCGCATGGGCGTCAAGCTCGACCTCGATGACTGGGACAAGCTCGGTGCCGACGTGCCCTGCCTGGTGAACCTGCAGCCCTCGGGCAAGTTCCTGATGGAGGACTTCTACTACGCCGGCGGCCTGCCGGCGGTGCTGACGCAGATCACCGACAAGCTGCACACCGGCGCGCTGACCGCCAACGGCAAGACGCTGGGCGAGAACATCGCGAACATCCCCTGCTACAACCGCGAGGTCATCAAGACGCCCGAGGAGCCGTTCATGGCCTCGGCCGGCATCGCGGTGGTAAGGGGGAATCTGGCGCCGAACGGTGCGGTGATCAAGCCGTCGGCGGCGTCGGCGCACCTGCTGAAGCACCGCGGCCGCGCGGTGGTGTTCGAGACCATCGAGGATTTCCACGCCCGCATCGACGACCCGGACCTGGACATCGACGAGAACTGCGTGATGGTGCTGAAGAACTGCGGCCCGAAGGGCTACCCCGGCATGGCCGAGGTCGGCAACATGCCGCTGCCGCCGAAGGTGCTGCAGAAGGGCATCACCGACATGGTCCGCATCTCGGATGCGCGCATGAGCGGCACCGCCTACGGCACCGTCGTGCTGCACACCTCGCCGGAAGCGGCCGCCGGCGGTCCGCTGGCACTGGTGCGCGACGGCGACATGATCGAGCTCGACGTGCATGCGCGCCGGCTGCACCTGGAGGTGTCGGACGAGGAACTGGCGGTGCGGCGCGCACAATGGCAGCCGCCCGAAGCGCCGAAGCGCGGCTGGTACAAGCTGTACGTCGACCATGTGCAGCAGGCCCACCTGGGTGCCGACCTCGACTTCCTGGTCGGCGGCAGCGGCGCCGAGGTGCCGCGCGATTCCCACTGACCCTTGCTGAAAGCTGCATGACCGCCACCGCCCCGAAGCTGCTGTCCGAACCCCGCGTGCTGTGGCCGGCGGGGGCCACGCTGGGCGAGGGCACGCTGTGGTCGGTGCGGCGGCAGTCGCTGTACTGGGTCGACATCCTCGGGCGCACGCTGTACCGCTACCACCCGGCCACCGACGCCCGCGAGAGTTGGCCGTTCGACGAGGAGATCTCGGCGGTGGCCGAGCGGGCCGGCGCGCCGGGGCTGCTGGTCACCTTGCGCAGCGGCTTCGCGTTCTTCGACACCGACAGCGGCGCGCTCGAGAAGCTGCACGACCCCGAGGCGCACCTGCCGGGCAACCGCTTCAACGACGGCAAGTGCGACGCGCAGGGCCGCTTCTGGGGTGGCACGATGGATTTCGGCTGCACCGAGCCGACCGGATCGCTGTACCGCTTCGATGCGAAGCGGCAGTGCCAGAAGATGTTCGATGCGCATTTCGCGGTGACCAACGGGCCGACCTGGTCGCTCGACGGGCGCACGCTGTACTTCAACGAGACGGCGCAGCAGCGCATCCATGCGTTCGACTTCGACGCCGACAGCGGCGAGATCTCGAACCAGCGGCTGTGGCTGCGCTTCGCGAAGGGCGACGGCCACCCGGACGGCATGACGACCGATGCGGCCGGCCGCCTGTGGATCGCGCACTGGGGTGCCGCCTGCGTCAGCTGCCACGACCCGGTCAGTGGCGAGGAGCTGGCACGCGTCGCGCTGCCGACCAGCCACGTCACGAACGTCGCGTTCGGCGGGCCGGACCTGCGCACGCTGTTCATCACGAGCGCGCGCTTCGAATTGACCGAGGCGCAGCTGGCGGCACAGCCGCTGGCCGGCGCCTTGTTTTCGGTGGATGTCGACAGCCCGGGACGGGCGGCGACGGCTTTCGCCGGCTGAGGGCGCTGTCCTTACTTCCCGAAGAAGTGCTGGAAGATTTCCGGCTCGTCGACCTCGCGCATCGACAGGCCGTCGAGCGCTTCGCGGAACGGTTTCGGCGGCGCGATGGTTTCCATCAGGCTGGCCGGCATCGTGTTCTTCCACGCGGCACCGCCCTCATGCTCCTCGCCGGTGCGACGCACCGCCAGCTTCGGCATCTCTTCCCATTCGATGGCGTCGTTGGACGGCAGCGAACGGAACTGGATGGTCGGGCTTTGCGGGGCGGTCGAGCGGTTCATGATGGCGGCGTGGTGTCAGACGGGCTGCTGATGGGAATGAAGCGTACCCGCCCGCCCGCGGCGAGGTGCCGGCGATAAGCGGCTGCAACGCCCGCCATTTTTCAGCCACGCGGCCCAGGCCCGCAGCCCGAACGACAGGATCAGGCCCTTGTGGGCGCGCCGGGTGACCAGATCGATCTGCATGGCGACGCATCTTCAGCGGGCGGCGCCCGCGGCAATCGGTCGAAACGGGCGCGTTCGGCGCCCGGCTGTGTCGGGTTGTGACGACCCTCCGCCCGGACCGGCTGAGACAGAATCGCGCGATCCGCGCGCCGCCTTCGACGCCGTCTGCCGCTCGCTCCACGACGAGGTCCCCGCATGCCCTTGATGCCGCCCGCCCCGATCGAGACACCGCGCCTCGTGGTGCGGCAGATCACCGAAGCCGACCTGCCCGGGCTGATGGTGGTCAACGGCGATGACACGGTGACGCAGTTCCTGCCCTACGCCACCTGGCGATCGATCGATGACGCCACCGCCTGGTACCAGCGCATCACCGGCATCCAGGCGACCGGCAACGCGGTGCAGTTCGTGATCCTGTCGCGCGACGACGCCTCGGTGGTCGGCGCCTGCCTGCTGTTCAACTTCAACGAAGGCAGCGCCCGCGCGGAGCTGGGCTACGTGCTCGGCCAGGCGCAGTGGGGCCGCGGCCTGGCGCGCGAGGCGGTTGGCGCGCTGGTCGGCACCGCGTTCGGGGCCATGGGCGTGCGCCGCCTCGAAGCCGAGGTCAATCCGCTGAACCAGCCCTCGGTGCGGCTGCTGCAATCGCTCGGCTTCACGCGCGAGGGGCTGCTGCGCCAGCGCTGGGTCGGCAAGGGCAAGACCTATGACGTCGAACTGCACGGGCTGCTGTCAGCAGAGTGGCAACCCGCTCGCTGACAATCGCCGCATGCCGCGCCTGCAGACCCTCTCTCCGCCCGAGCCGGCCCCCGCGCCGCTCGTGCCGCAGCGCCCGCGCGGCATCCCCGCCGATCCGCAGAAGTTCGCGTTGACCGTGGCCCCGAGCACCATCGACGGCCAGGGCGTGTTCGCCGCCGAGGCGATCCCGGCGCGCCGCAAGATCGGCGAGCTGCGCGGCGAGCCGATCAGCGTGGCCGAGGCCCGCCGGCGCGCCCGCGGCATGGCCCGCATCATGATCGTCGAGGTGTCCGAGCGGCGCGCGATCGATGCGTCGGCGTCGACCGACGCGCTGCGCTTCGCGAACCATTCCTGCCGGCCGAACATGGTGTTGAAGCTGCAGCAGGGCCGCGTCGCCTTCCATGCACTGCGCGACATCAATGCCGGCGAGGAACTGACCGTCGGCTACGGCCGCTCGCACCACCTGGGCCGGCTCGCGTGCCGCTGCGGCGCGCCGGGTTGTGCCGGAACCCTCTGAAGCCCCCTGCCCTCTTGTCCGATACGCTGCCATGACGACCCCAGCCCAGCACCAGGCGGCCGAACGCCGCGGCCTCTTCATCGCCGACGACGGCACCCCGCGCTGCCACTGGTGCCGCGCGACGCCCGGCTACCAGCACTACCACGACCATGAATGGGGCTTCCCGGTCACCGACGAGCGGCGGCTGTTCGAGAAGATCTGCCTCGAAGGCTTCCAGGCCGGGCTGAGCTGGCTGACGATCCTGAACAAGCGCGAGGCGTTCCGCGCCGGTTTTGCGAACTTCGAGGCCGACCAGGTCGTGCGCTTCACCGAGAAGGATGTCGAGCGGCTGCTGGCCGACGCCGGCATCGTGCGCCACCGCGGCAAGATCGAATCGACGATCAACAACGCGCAGCGCGTGCTGGAGCTGCGCCAGGAGTTCGGCTCGTTCGCCGCCTATGCCTGGGGCTACGAGCCGCCGGCGCGGTCGCGGCCGAAGAAGCTGACGCACGAGGCGCTGGTCGCGATGACGACCTCGCCGGAGGCGATCGCGATGTCGAAGGACCTGAAGAAGCGCGGCTGGAGCTTCGTCGGGCCGACCACCGTCTACGCGTTCATGCAGGCGATGGGGCTGGTCAACGACCACCGCGAGGGCTGCGCGTCGCGCGACGCGGCGCTGCAGGCGCGCGCGGCGATGACGCCGCCGACGCGCTGAACCTCAGGCGTCGACGCTCCACAGCCAGGCCGCGTCGCGGGCCGGCAGCGGCAGGCGGATCGCGTGCCCTTCGCGCGTCCAGCCGTGGCCGCTCGGCGACGCCCAGCGGGCGACATCGAACGGCAGCGCATCGAGCGGCACGACGGCCTCGGCGGCATCGCCACGGTTGAGCACCAGCAGCGTGACGGCCGCCGCGTTGACCCGCGCGAACGCGATCCAGTCGTCGCCATGCGCCAGCGTGAGGCACGCCCCTTCGCGCAACTCGGCCCGATCACGGCGCCACGCGGCGAAGCGCTTCACGCGCTCGAGGATCGCCGGCCGCCAGCTCGCGCCGCTCCAGTCGAAGCAGCGCCGGTTGTCCGGGTCGTTGCCGCCTTCCAGCCCGACCTCGTCGCCGTAGTAGATGCAGGGCACGCCCGGGTAGCCGAACTGCAGCGCCTGCGCCACGCCGTGCAGCGCTTCGTCGGTGCCGAGCAGCGTGAACAGGCGCTGCGTGTCGTGGCTGTCGAGCGCGTTCCACTGCGCGAGCGCCACCTCGTGCGGCACGACCGCCCGCGATTCGCCGAGCCAGGCCGCGAGGTCGGCCGTCGCGATCGGTGCGGCACGGCCGCCGAAGTCGACGCCACCGAGCCATTGCCACAGCGGCAGCGTGAAGCCCCAGTAGTTCATCGCGGCGTCTTCCTGGTCGCCCTGCAGCCACGAGCTCGCTTCGCTGAAGTGCTCGCCGACCAGGATGGCCTCGGGGTTCTCATCGCGCACCGCCTCGCGCATCGCACGCAGCATCGCGGCGTTGTTGCCGGCGCCGGGGCCCTCGCCCAGCATGTGCACCGCATCGAGCCGCCAGCCGTCGGCCGACACCGGCGGCTGCAGCCAGCGCCGCAGCACCGAGCGCGGGCCGCGGATGAAGGCGTCCAGCACCTCGGGGTGCGCGTAGTCGAGCACCGGCAGCGACTGGTGGCCCTTCCAGTAGACCGGGTGGCCGTGCTCGTCGCGCGCATACCAGCCGTGCCAGGGCGAATCGGGCGATTGCCACGCCCCGGGTTGGTCGTGCTGCGCGAAGCGGTTGAACCACGGATGGTTCGCGCCGGTGTGGTTCAGCACCGCATCGAGCACCAGGCGCAGGCCGGCCGCGTGCAACTGCTGCGACAGCGCGACGAGCGCCTCGTCGCCACCGAGCCCCGCGTCGACGTGGTCGTAGTCCTCGGTGTCGTAGCGATGGTTGCTGCCGGAGCTGAACACCGGCGTCAGGTAGACGGTCGTCACGCCGAGCGCCTGCAGATGGCCGAGGCGCTCGCCGATGCCCGCCAGGTCGCCGCCGTAGAACGCGCTCCAGGCCGGCTTCACATCGAGCGGCGCGCCCCACTCGAGCGCATGCACCGGTGCCTTGCCGTAGCCGAAGGCATGCGGCGGACGCTCGCGCGGCGCATCGGGGCCGCGCGCGAAACGGTCGGGGAAGATCTGGTAGATCAGCTGCTGCTGCGCCCAGGCCGGCACCAGCGGCTCGCGAGCGATGCGGAAGTGATGGGCCTCGTTCGGCACGCGGCGCTGCGGACCGGTCGCGGCCAGCCAGTGCGGCACGCCGCCACGCAGCGCGCGAAAGCAGTAGCGCGTCGTCGGCCCGGTCGGGCACCACGGGATCGTCGCCTCGAAGCACGCGTAGCGGCCACGGTCGCCCGTGCGCTTCAGCGGCTGCCAGGTTTCCTCGTTGTCGAGCAGGAAGCGCACGTGGACCTCGCCCGGGTCCGGCGTGTCGCTGAGCAGCGTGAGCCGCAGGCCGGCGGCGGTGCGCTCGGCCCACGGGGCGAGGGGCAGGTGCTGAAGGAACATCGGGCAACGCTCGCTGAGGGATCAGCGGAGCGTAACCCGATGCAGTGTCACGCAGTCAGCGGGCCAAATTTTCCGGAGCGGTAGTCCTCGACCGCCTGGAAGATCTGCTCATGCGTGTTCATCACGAACGGCCCGTACTGCGCGATCGGCTCGTTCAGCGGCTGCCCGGCGATGATCAGCGCCTTGGCAGGCGCCTCACCGGCCTGCAGCACGATGCCGTCACGCTCGGCGCCGTTCTTCAGGATCGCCATGCGCTGCGCCCCGACCTTCGCGCCGCCCACCTCGACCTCGCCGCGGTACACATAGACGAACGCGTTGTGCGTCGCCGGCACGAGCTGGTCGAAGCGCGCGCCCGGCGCCAGGTGCACGTCGAGGTACAGCGGCTGCGTCACCTCGCGCTGCATCGCGCCGGCCACGCCGTGCGACTCGCCCGCGATCACGCGCACCGTCGTGCCATCGTCGGTCGTGAACTCCGGGATCTCGTCCGACTGGATGTCGCGGTACCACGGGTCGGCCAGCTTGCGATCGGCCGGCAGGTTCAGCCACAGCTGGAAGCCCTCCATGCGTCCGGCCTGCTGCTCCGGCAGTTCCGAATGCACGATGCCGCGGCCGGCCGTCATCCACTGCACGCCGCCGTTCTGCAACAGGCCTTCGTGGCCGGCGTTGTCTCGGTGGCGCATGCGCCCGGCGATCATGTACGTGACGGTCTCGAAGCCGCGGTGCGGGTGGTCCGGGAAACCGCCGACGTAGTCATCGGCGTTGTCGGTGCCGAACGCATCGAGCATCAGGAACGGATCGAGCCGGCGCTGCAGCGGCTGCGTCAGCACCCGCGTCAGCTTGACGCCGGCGCCGTCCGACGTGGCCTGGCCCGTCACCAGGCGCTCCAGCTCGCGCGGGCGCGCGACGGCCTCGGTCACGGGGTGGAAAACGGTGGTGGCGGAAGACATGTCGAACTCCTTGATGGATGGTGGAAGGAACAGCAGGAAAACTCGAAACGGATCAGGCGTGCACGGCCTCGTCGATCTGCGCGCGGGCGAAGGCCAGGCCCTTCTCGGCCGCGTCCGGGCCCATGTTCAGGCCTTCGGCGTAGAAGAACTCGACGTCGGTCATGCCCAGGAAGCCCAGCACGGTCTTCAGGTACGGCACCTGCGTGTCGGCCGGCGTGTTGCGGTACTGGCCGCCGCGGGTCAGCGCGACGTAGACCTTCTTGCCGGTCAGCAGGCCTTGCGGGCCCTTGTCGGTGTACGCGAAGGTCACCTTCACACGGGCGATCGCGTCGATCCAGTTCTTCAGCTGGGCCGGCACGCCGAAGTTGTACATCGGCACGCCCAGCACGACGGCGTCGGCGGCCTGGATCTCGGCGATCAGCGCGTCGTCCAGCGCCGCCCGCTCGGCCTGCGCCGGCGTGCGAGCGTCGGCCGGCGTGAACAGCGCGTGCAGCGCGGCCTCGTCGAGCACCGGGTGCGGCGTGACGGCCAGGTCGCGCAGCGTCACGGTGGCGCCGGGGTTCACGGCCAGCAGGCGGGCGGTCAGTTCGTTGGCCAGCACGGTCGATTGCGAACCTTGGGTGCGGGCGCTGGAGTTGATCTGGAGGATGTTCATGGAGGGCTCCGAAAGGGTTGGGAATCAGTGGCGGAATCGATGGATGAACTCTAGGCGTCCCACAATCCGACCGGAAGCCCTCGGATTGGATTACATTGTTCCATCAGTGAGACAGTGGAGCCCCGAATGAGCCTCGAAGCCAATGACCTGATGCTGTTCGCCCGCGTGGCGGACGAAGGCAGTTTCAGCCGCGCTGCCGCGCGCGTCGGCCTGCCGAAATCCACCGTGTCGCGGCGGCTGGCCGCGCTCGAGGCGCAGCTCGGCGAGCGGCTGCTGCTGCGCACCACGCGCAAGCTGACCGTCACCGATTTCGGCCACAGCGTGCTGGAGCACGCGCACCAGGTGCTGGCCGAGGTAGAGGCGGCCGCGCAGCTGGCGCAGCACCGGCAGGCGGAGCCGAGCGGGCGGCTGCGCATCTCGATGCCGGCGGACTTCGCCAACGTCGTGCTCGGCGAGTTCATGAACGATTTCCTCGCGCGCTACCCGGCGATCACGCTGGAACTCGACCTCTCGCCGCGGCGCGTGGACCTGATCGGCGAGAACTTCGACGTGGCGATCCGCATGGGCGACCTGCCCGACGATGCAAGCCTCGCGGCGCGGCGGCTCGCGGTGATGCAGGTGGGGCTGTATGCGTCGCCCGCCTACCTCGCGCGGCGCGGCGAGCCGAGCGAGCCCGAGGCCCTGATGGAGCACGACGCGCTGCACATCCTGACGCGCACCGGCGAGCCGGCACTGTGGACGCTGCAGCGCGGCGAAGCGCAGTGGCAGGGCTCGCCGCCGCCGCGCGCGACCGCGAACTCGCCCGAGATGCTGATCCGCATGGCGCGGGCCGGTGCGGGCATCACCGTGGTCTCGAGCCACTTCGCGGTGCACGACGTGCGCAGCGGCGAGCTGGTGCCGGTGCTGCCCGACTGGTCCTTGCCCGACGTGACCGCGTGGGCGGTGTTCCCGGGCCGGCGGCTGATGCCGGCGCGCACGCGGGTGCTGCTGGACGCGATGGCGGCGCAGTTCTCCGGACCGTCCTGCCGCCGGGCGGAAGCGGAGATCGAGCAGGACCACGCAGCCGCCAAGCAAAGAAGCCTGGCTGGCCGCAGCAGCGAGCCCGCGGCGGCGGCTTAGCGAACGCCGGGCGCTTGTCCTACACGCCCGGCGGGGTGGCACGCCGTACGCTGTGGCCCTTGATCATCACTTCGAGGAGACCGCCATGGTCCGCGTGCTCGTGCTGTTTGTCGCCCTGCTGGTGATGGCCGTCTTCACGCTGCTGAACTGGCCAGCCTTCGTCGCGCCGACGCCGCTGTCGCTGGGCTTCACGACGGTGCAGGCCCCGTTGCCGATGCTGCTGCTCGGCGCCTTCGTGTTCATCAGCGTGTGGTTCGTGGTGTGGGCGCYGCAGCTGCAGGGCAAGGCGATGCTGGAAGCACGCCGGCTCTCGAAGGACCTGCAGGCGCAGCGCGAGCTGGCCGACAAGGCCGAGGCCTCGCGCTTCACCGAGCTGCAGGGCTTTCTCAGCGCGGAACTGGCGCGGCTCAACCAGTCGGGGCTGGATGCGCGGGCGGCGGTGAACTCGCGTTTCGACCAGCTGCGGCGCGAGCAGCAGGTGGCGCTGGAGGAGGCGGCGAACGGGATTTCGGCGCACCTCGGGGAGCTGGAGGATCGGCTGGAGCGCTCGCACGGGCTGGCGGCCGAACTCGACCGGCCACCCGTGCGCGAGCACCTGCGCTGAGGCTTCAGCCGAGGGTCACTCGTCGCGGCTGCCGAAGATCCCCAGCAGCGCGAGCAGCGACTGGAACACGTTGTAGACGCTCAGGTAGACGCCCAGCGTCGCGGTGATGTAGTTGGTCTCATGCCCGTCCTGCACGCGCTTCAGGTCGTACAGGATGAAGGCCGAGAAAATGCCGATCGCCAGCACCGACAGCGTGATCATCAGCGCGCCCGACTGGATGAAGAAGTTCGCGATGCCGGCGACCAGCAGCAGGATCATGCCGATGAACAGGAACTTGCCCATCGACGACAGGTCGCGCTTGATCACCGACGACAGCGTCGCCATGCCGAGGAAGACCACGCCGGTGCCGGCGAAGGCCGTCATGATCAGGCTCGCGCCATTCGACAGGCCCAGCACCGCACCGACCAGGCGCGACAGCATCAGCCCCATGAAGAACGTGAACGCGAGCAGCACCGGCACGCCGGCCGCCGAGTTCTTCGTCTTCTCGATCGCGAACATCAGGCCGAACGAGCCGACCAGGAAGACCACCAGGCTGACGCCCGGCGTCATCGCGCGCGCCAGGCCGGTCGACACGCCGATCCAGGCGCCGAGCACGGTCGGCACCATCGACAGCGCGAGCAGCCAGTAGGTGTTGCGCAGCACCTTGTTGCGCTGCTCGACCGAGGTGAATTCACCGGCGTAGCCGGTGGTTGAAACTTGGGACAGGGGATTCATGACGGATTCCTTCAGTTCGTGGGTGTCGTGGAGGCAGGAGCGTTCGCGCGGCGCTTGGCGCGCGCGCGGATGTTGAGCGCCTCGACCGCGAGCGAGAACGCCATCGCGGCATAGATGTAGCCCTTGGGCACGTGGGCGTCGAAGGCCTCGGCCGTCAGCGCCATGCCGACCATCACCAGGAAGGCCAGCGCCAGAACCTTGACCGACGGATGCCGGTCGACGAACTCGCCAATCGGCTTGGCCGCGACCAGCATCACGCCAACCGACGCGACCACCGCCGCGACCATCACGCCAATCTGGTCGACCATCCCGACCGCGGTGATCACCGAGTCGAGCGAGAACACGATGTCGATCACCGCGATCTGGCCGATCACGCTCCAGAACATCCGCTGGCCGGCCGCCTTCAGCGCGGCCTCGTCGGTGACCGGCGCCGGGCCGTGCTGCTCCTGCGCCTCGACCTCGACGAAGATCTCGTGCGAGGCCTTCCACAGCAGGAACAGGCCGCCGAACAGCAGCACCAGGTCGCGTCCGCTGATGCCCTGGCCGAGCACGGTGAACAGGTCGGCCGTCAGGCCCATCACCCAGCTCAGCGAGAACAGCAGCAGCAGCCGCGAGACCATCGCGAAGCCGAGGCCGAGCCGGCGCGCCTTGTCGCGCAGGTGCACCGGCAGCCGGCCGACCAGGATGGAGATGAAGATGATGTTGTCGACGCCGAGGACGATTTCCAGGGCGGTCAGCATCGCGAAGGCGATCCAGAGATTGGGGTCGAGAAGGAATTCCATGGCGTGGCAGTGGTGGTCAGCGGGGCCGCCAGGATGGCATGCCGCGAACGCACGGGGGCAAAAAAAAGCGAGGGTCGGGACGCAGCCGGGGGCCGCGGGCGGGCCGCGGCCGGGCTGTCAGGCGCGCAGTGCGGCGTCCTTCGGAGGGCGGCGCAGGCCGTCCAGCCACGGAGCGGGCCGGTCGGGTCCTGCGTGCAGCGACGGACGGGCCAGCGAGAAGCCGGGGTCCGGCACCGGCAGGACGCCGGTCAGCAGGTCCTGCACGTCGGCGACGGTTTCGCCGGCCGACTGGATGCGGTCGTCGGGCTCACGCTCCTGCGCGACGCCGTCGTCGACGATGGCCATCACGGCCTGCACCGACGGCATCTCGCTCGCCTGCGGGCGGGCCATCAGGCCGGCTGCCAGCAGGAAGAGCGTCACGACGAGGACGAGGGTGCGGGAGACCATGGGAGGCGCAGTGTACCGGGCCGGCGTGTCAGGYCGGCCCCGAAGGGCTACTGCGGCTGCTTCGCCACGCCGGCCGGCACGTCGTCCGTCGGATGGTGCCGGCGGACCTTGCGCGACACCCACTGCACCACGTCGTCGACGAAGGTGAACAGCACCGGGATCACCAGCAGGCTCAGGAAGGTCGACGTGATCAGCCCGCCGATCACGACGATGGCCATCGGCGCGCGGAAGCTCGAATCGACGCCGATGCCGAGCGCGATCGGCAGCATGCCGGCGCCCATCGCGATGGTCGTCATCACGATCGGCCGGGCCCGCTTGTGGCAGGCGTCGAGCACCGCATCCCAGCGCGACAGCCCATGCTCGCGGCGCGCCATGACCGCGTACTCGACCAGCAGGATCGAGTTCTTCGTCGCGATGCCCATCAGCATGATCAGCCCGATCATCGACGGCATCGACAGCGCGGTGTGCGTGACGAACAGCGCGAGGAACGCGCCCGGCACCGACAGCACCAGCGCCGCGAGGATCGTCACCGGCTGCACGAAATCGTGGAACAGCAGCACCAGCACGATGTAGATGCACAGCACGCCGGTCAGCATCGCGAGGCCGAAGCCGGCGAACAGCTCCTGCATCGCCTCGGCATCGCCGACCCCCGCCAGCGTGACGCCGGCCGGCAGGTTGCGCAGGCTGGGCAGCGCCTCGGCGGTGGTCTGCACATGCTCCAGCGACTGGCCGTTCAGCTCGATCTCGAAGTTGATGTTGCGCTTGCGGTCGAAGCGCGCGATCTGCGCCGGCCCGCTGTCGATCGACAGCGTCGCGACGTTCGCGAGCATCACCGGCCCCTTCGCGCCCGGCACCGCCAGCCGCGACAGCAGCTCGAGGTCGGTGCGCGCACCGGCCGTCAGCTTGACGACGATCGGCACCTGGCGCTGCGACAGGTTCAGCTTCGGCAGGCTCTGGTCGTAGTCGCCGGCGGTCGCGATGCGCAGCGTGTCGGCGATCGCCGCCGACGTGACGCCGAGGTCGGCCGCGCGCGCGAAATCGGGCCGCACGATCAGCTCCGGGCGCACCAGGCTGGATGTGGACGTGACCGCGCCGATGCCGCCGATGCTGCGCAGCTCGCGCTCGACCTGCTTCGAATGCTCGAGCAGCACGTCGCCGTCCTCGCCGGCCAGCACCACCACGTACTTCTCGCCCGAACCGCCGAAGCCGACCGCGACCCGTGCACCCGGCAGTGCCGCCAGCGCATCGCGCAGCTGCTGCTCGATCACCTGCTTCTTCGGCCGGTGGCCGCGCTCGGTCAGGTTGATGCTGAGCGAGGCCTTGCGCACCTCGGCCGCACCGGCGCCGGCGAACGGGTCGGCGCCGGTGTTGCCGCCGCCGACCGCGGTGTAGACCAGCTTCACGTACTCGTTCTTCTGCACGATCTCGCGCGCCTGCTCGGCCACCGCCAGCGTCTGCGCGAAGGTGGCGCCCGGCGGCAGCGAGATCGAGACCTGCGTCTTCGACAGGTCGTCCGGCGGGATGAAGCCCTTCTCGAGGATGCCGGCCAGGAAGAACGAGCCGACGAAGAACACGACGACCGCGATCGTCGTGATCACGCGGTGGTGCAGCGCAGCCGTCACCCAGCGCATGTAGATCTCGATCCAGCGGCCTTCCTTGTGCTCGCCCTTCGGCGGCTTCAGCAGGTAGGCGGCCATCATCGGCGTCAGCATGCGCGCGACCACCAGCGACATGAACACCGCGATCGCCGCCGTCCAGCCGAACTGCACGAAGAAGCGGCCGACCACGCCGCTCATGAAGGCGGTCGGCAGGAACACTGCGATCAGCGTGAAGGTGGTCGCGATCACCGCGAGGCCGATCTCGTCGGCCGCCTCCATCGCCGCCTGCAGCGGCGTCTTGCCCATGCGCAGGTGGCGCATGATGTTCTCGATCTCGACGATCGCATCGTCGACCAGGATGCCGACCACCAGCGACAGCGACAGCAGCGTCACGCCGTTCAGCGTGAAGCCGCCCAGCGCCATGAACGCGAAGGCCGGGATCACCGACAGCGGCAGCGCGAGCGCCGACACCAGCGTCGCGCGCCAGTTGCGCAGGAACAGCCACACCACCAGCACCGCCAGTGCCGCGCCTTCGTACAGCATCGCCATCGAGCTGTCGAAGTCCTCCTGCACGTTGTCGACGAAGTTGAAGGCCTCCTCGAACTTCACCTCCGGGTGCGCCGCCTTCATCGCCTCGATCTCGGCGCGCACGCCGGCCGCCACCTCGGTCTCGCCGGCGCCGCGCGTGCGGGTGATCTCGAAACCGACCACGGCCTTGCCGTTCAGCAGCGCCGTCGAGCGCTGCTCGGCCACCGTGTCGGCGACGCGCGCAACCTGCTCCAGCCGCAGCCGCCGGCCGTCGGCCAGCGAGATCTCCATCCTGGCCAGCTCTTCAGCCGAACGCACCGTCGCGATGGTGCGCACCGACTGCTCGGCGCCGCCGACATCGGTGCGCCCGCCCGAGGCCTCCTGCTGGATCATGCGCAGCTGGCGCGAGACATCGGCCGCGGTCGCGTTCAGCGCCAGCAGCCGGGCCGCGTCGAGCTCGACGCGCACCTCGCGCGTCACCCCGCCGACCCGCGCCACCGCGCCGACGCCGCGCACGCTGAGCATCTGCTTGCCCACCGTGTTGTCGACGAACCACGACAGCGACTCTTCATCGAGCCGGTCCGACGCCACGGTGTAGGTCAGGATCGGCGAGCCCGACAACTCCATCTTCGTGACCACCGGGTCGCGCAGGTCGGCCGGCAGGTCGGCGCGCACCCGCGAGACGGCGGCCCGCATGTCGTCGACCGCCTCCTGCACCGGCTTCTCGAGGCGGAACTCGCCGGTGATCGTGACCAGGCCGTCGGTCACCGAGGTGTAGACGTGCTTCAGGCCCTGCAGCGTCGCGACCGAGTCCTCGATCTTGCGCGCGACGTCAGTCTCGAGCTGCGACGGCGACGCACCCGGCAGCGCAGCCGAGATCGTGACGGTCGGCAACTCGATGTCCGGAAAGTTCTGGATCTTCATGCTCTTGAAGCTGTAGAGCCCGAGCAGGGTCAACAGGATGAAGAGCAGCACCGCGGGGATCGGGTTGCGGATCGACCAGGCGGAAACGTTGATGTTCATGGGGGGTCGTCCTTGTGAGGCGCTCGGTGTTCAGGCTCAGCGCGCTGCCGCCGCAGCGGCCGCGGAGGCGGCGGCCGGCACCGGCAGTGCGTCGACCACGCGCACCATGTCGCCGTCGCCGAGGAAGCCGCCGCCGGTCGCGACCACGCGATCGGCCGGCTGCACGCCGCCGAGGATCTGGATGCGCTCGCCGACGCGCTGGCCGACCTTCACCTTCACGAGCGTCACCTTGTTGTCGGCACCGACGCGCAGCACGTAGCTGAAGCCCTCGCGCAGCAGCACCGCGCTCTGCGGCAGTGTCATGCCCTGCTGCGCGCCGATCTCGAACTCGCCGCGCGCGAACATGCCGGCCTTTGCGGCGCCACTGCCGGCCGGCAGGTCGACGTAGACGAGGCCGTTGCGGGTCTGCGCATCCACCGTCGGCGCGACGATGCGCAGCTTGCCGGTGATGGCTTCGCCGCCGGCCGGCTGCACGCGCACCGCCATGCCCGGCTTCAGCGGGGCGATCTCGGACGACGGCACCTCGGCGCGCCATTCGAGCCGGCCGCCGCGGATCAGGCGGAACAGCTCCTGCCCGGCCGGCAGCACCGCGCCGACGGTGGCGCTGCGTGCCGAGATCACGCCGTGGTCGGGCGCCAGCACCTGGGTCTGCTGCAGGCGCAGCTGCTGCACCTTGGCAGCGGCGCGCTGGGCCTCGAGCCGCGCCTGCGCGGTGCGCTCTGCGGTCAGGTACTGGTTGGTCTGCTGCGCGCTGAGGGCGCCGGTGGGCTGCAGGTCGCGGGCGCGCTGCGCGTTGGCGGCGGCCTCGGCGGCGTTGGCCTCGGCCTCGGCGACCGCGGCACGGGTCTGCGCCAGGTCGGCGTTGACGGTGTCGGGCGCGAAGGTCGCGAGCACCTGGCCGCGCTTGACCACGTCGCCGACGTTCACCTTCACGTCGGCCAGGCGCAGGCCGTTCGCCTCGGTGCCGACGATCGCCTCCTGCCAGGCGGCGATGCTGCCGTTGGCGGCCAGCAGCACCGGCAGGCTGGCCGGTTGCAGCTGCGTCACGGTGACCGTCAGCGCGGGCTTGGCGGCGGCGGGCTTCTTCTCGTCGGCGGCCTGCACCGTGCTCGTCGCGAAGACGACCAGCGTGGCGAGCAGGCCGGCAACGGCCAGGGACAGCAGCAGGGGCTTCAGTCGTTGGGTCATGGTGGGCGTGAGCTGTGGATCGTCGGGATGTTCAGGGGGTGGCCTTCGTGGGGCCGGCGTCTTGCGAAGCATCGGCCACCGGCGTGCCGGTGCGCCAGCCGCCGCCGAGCGCGCGGTACAGCGTGATCCACGCGGCGACGCGCTCGCGCTGCAGGTCGATCAGCGTGCCGTGCGCCTGCACCGCGCTGCGGCGCGCGTCTTCCAGCTCGAACAGGCTGGCGAGGCCGCCCTTGAAGCGCGCCTCGGTGGCGCGGAAGGACTGCTCGAAGCCTTCGTCGGCGATGCGGGCGTTCTCGTTGCGCGCCGCGGTGCTGTCGAGCTGCACCAGCGCCTGCTCGACTTCCTGCACCGCCGTGCGCAGCTTCGCGCGGTACAGCGACGCCGCCTCGTCGTAGCGGGCGCGCGCCGCATCGACGTTGGCGCGGCGCAGGCCGGCATCGAAGATCGGCAGCGTCACCGCGATCGGCCCGACCGACCAGACCGTGCCGCTCTGCGTGGTGTCGCCCATGTCGACGCGGGCGCGCGAGATCGAACCGGCCAGCGTGATGCGCGGCAGCCGCTTGGCCCGCGCCTGCGACACGTCGGCGCTCGCCGCGCTCAGCTCGCGGGCCGCGTTGAACACGTCGGGCCGCTGGTTCAGCACCTCGGCCGGCACGCTGGCGATGGCCAGTTCGGCCGGCTGCGGGATGCGGGCGCTGCCGGCGGCGAGCTGCGCACGCAACGCGGTTTCGTCGATCGCGGTCAGCGCGACCAGGCTCTTGACGGCGATGTCGCACTGCGCGCGCTGCGCGGTCAGCAGGCTGGCACCTTGCGCGGCGCTGGCGCGCGACAGCGCGGCGGTGGCCGGCGGCTCGAACCCGGCCTTCGCGCTGAGGCCGGTGAGGCGGGCCGTCTCGGCGCGCGAGGTGGCATCGGTCTCGGTCTGCACCAGCTGCGCCTCGCAGGCGCGCAGGGCCAGGTACGCGCTCGCCGTCTCGGCGGCCACCGACACGCGGGCGTCGTGCCACGAGGCCTCGGCCCCTTCGAGGCGGTACTGCGCCGCATCGCGGCCCGCCCGGCCGGCGCCGAACACGTCGATCTCCCAGGCGGTTTGCAGACCGGCCGAACTGGTGGTGGCGAGCGGCGTGACGAAATCGGTGCGGCCGCGCGTCGCGCTGGCGGTGGCGTCGAGCGTCGGCAGCAGGGCCGCGCCGGCGCCGGTGCGCGTGGCCTGCGACTGCAGCAGGCGCGAGCGCGCCGATGCGAGCGTCGGGCTGACGGCCTGCGCGGCGTCGACCAGCTGCGCCAGCACCGGGTCGTCGAACTGCTGCCACCAGCGCGCCAGGTCGGCGATGCTGCCGTTGTGCGGCAACGGGGCATGCCACTGCGCCGGCACCTGGGCCGGCTCGACGGCAGGCGGTGGCGGCGCGCTGGCGCAGGCGGTCAGGCCCGCGAGGGCAGCCACGGCGGCGAGCACGGTGCGGATCGGTGTCGTCATTTCTTGTCCTCTTTCTTCAGGGCGCGGCGACGGGCTTCGGCATCGACCATCGCCAGCGCATACATGACCAGGCGCTCGGACCACAGGTCGAGCGCGCGGGGCTGGCTGTTCAGGCGCGGCGCCAGCGCGTCGGTGACGTCCTGCGCGATCTGCAGGTGCACGCCCAGCGCCGCGATGCACATCGCCAGCCGGTGCAGCTCGTCGTCGACACGCCGCAGCCCGAGGTGGCGCGCCAGCAGCGCGACCAGCGCCTCGTGGCGCGGCTTGATGCCGTTGACGATCTCGTCCTGCCACACGCCGGTGGGCTCCAGCATCTCGCGCACGTGCAGGCGCATGCACTGCTGCGTCATGTCGCCGTGCTTCAGCGGTTCGATGAAGCCGGCGTACAGGCCGTGCAGCGCCTCGGGCAGCGTCATCGCCGGGTCGGCGTAGCGGGCGATGTCGTCGGCCGGCGTGCTCAGCGGGCCGGCGAACACCGCACGGTACAGCCCGGCCTTGTCGCCGAAGTAGTAGCTGATGGCGGCGATGTTGACCTGCGCCGCCTCGGCGATCTCGCGCGTGGAGGTCTTGTTGTAGCCGTGCTCCGCGAACAGCCGCAACCCCGCCAGCAGCAGGCGCATGCGCGACTGCTCGCCGTCGCTGCGCGGCGCGCGCGCGGTGTCCCGGGTGGTTTCGCGGGGGTGGGCCGACATGGCCCGGCACTCTATCCTAAATAAATCAAACGATTGATTTAATTTCTAGGGAGACCGTCGCCTGGCCAGCCACCCGCCGACGCCCCACAGCACGGCCATCACCGGCCACACGGCGAACATCGACAGCCGCGGCCAGCCCAGCCCTTCGAGGAAGCCGTAGCCGAAGCTCAGCAACGCGGTGCCGAAGAACGCGAAGCCGAGCGCCTCGAGCTGCACGCGCAGCGCGGGCTCGTCGAGTCGGCGCAACTGCCGCAGCACGGCCCAGCCGGCGGCCAGGCACGGCAGCGCCGGCAGCAACGCGACCAGCACGGCGGCCGTGCCGTCGAAGTAGCCGGTCTTCAGCAGGAAGATCGAGGCGCACAGCACCAGCGCGTAGACCAGCATCGCGGCAGCGAGCTCGACCAGGTGGCGGCGTGGGAGGAGCGGAAGGGATTTCATCAGCGCATGGCCACAGGTTTGCCGTGCCTGGCACTGTAAGGCCATGCCCACGGCACGGCCACTCCCTTCCCGCCCCTCCCTGCGGCTCTCCTCTTCCTCCCCGGTGATCGTGGCGCGGCCCAGCCTGGTTCATTGCAGCGGCAGGCTCGCCTGGCGCGGTTCGGCGGCGGCCGGCGGGAAGGCATCGGGCCGCAGGCGGCGCGGCACGCCGGCGCTGCGGCGCATCAGCACCGCATGCGGCACGTAGCCGCGCGAATCGATGTCCCAGCCGTCGGTGGCCTGCTCGTCGCTGACGCATTCGATGCGCACCGTGCCGAGCTGGCGGGCGCTGGCGCGCTGCACCAGCGCCTCGCACTGCGCCGCGGTCAGCTGGCGCGCGAAGATCGTCCAGCGTTGCTGCACCAGCGGCTGGCGCCAGGCGTCTTCGATGGCCCAGCGCAGCGCCTGCGGCGTGCTGTTGCGGCCGGCTTCGAGCACGCGCGGCAGCAGCGCATGGAAGAAGGTCTGGAACGCGCGCCGCAGCAGCTTGCCCGGCAGCATGTCTTCGAGGCGCGTCATGCGGTGGCTCCAGCCCGGCACGGTGAGCTGCTGGCTGATGAAGGCCTGCAGTGCCTGCACCGGGTTGAACAGGCGCAGCCGGTTCGGCGGCAGCACCAGCAGCGGCAACGCGCTCGCCTCTTCATGCGTCAGCGGCTCGACGAAGCTGCACAGCACCGCGACGCGCGACCACTGCTCGGCCGTCAACCCGTTCAGCCCGCCGAGCGGGCCGCCTTCGATCAGCTTGACGAACTGCAGCGCATCGCGATAGCCGTGCGCCGCCTTCGCGTGGTTGGCCTTGGTGCTCATCACCGCCAGGTTGCCGGCGGCATAGCCGGCGTCGCTGCGCACGCGGTCGATCGACGCGAGCGTCGAATCGGTGCCCTCGGCGGTGTCGGACGACAGCGCCAGCCGCGTGACCGGGCAGTGGCTCACGTCGATCTGCTGCAGGTAGTGCGGCGTCACCTGCACCAGCTCGACGCTGCGGCCGCGCAGCCAAGCATGCAGGCGCAGCTGCAGCCACTTGCGCACATGCGGCGTCGCCGGCAGCGTGCGCGGGCCGAAGGCGGCCTGGCCGGACAGCCAGCCATGGCGCAGCGGTGACGGCTCGTTGGCGTACGGTGCCGGCGGCGTGACGGCGTGGTGGGCATAGTCCCAGCCCAGCTCGAAGCCGATGTGTTCGTGCGCGGTCAGGC
>NZ_JBFUCB010000038.1:0-21176 GCF_056405435.1 Rhizobacter sp. P1_G5
ATCATAATCCGCAGGTCCGGGGTTCGAATCCCTGAAGCGCCACCAAACAAACAAGCCCGCACGAACATCAGGTCGTGCGGGCTTTGTCTTTTCAGCATCTGCGTGTCAAGGCTTGTCCCCGCGCGCCGTGACGTTCCCCATCCCCGACACCGCCCGCCGCACCACCGGGTGCCCCCAGTAGTCGATCTTGCCGGCGCCCGAAATCGCGAGCTGCAGGTCGTCGGTCACCCACAGCTCGGCATTGGCGACACCGCTGATCGCCACCCTCGCGCGCGTGGCCCGCAGCTGATCGGCCACCAGCTTGCCGCGGCCCGAGACGTTCAGCTCGAGTTGCTCGACCCGGCCGGCCAGTTGACCGTCGCCCGCGCCCGAGATGTCGAAATTCACCTGCCGCACCGCGAGCTCGTCGAAGCGCACGCTGCCCGACCCGGAGATGCCGATCACCAGCTGGTCGCCGCGGATCGGCCCCGGCGCCTGCACTTCGCCCGCGCCCGACAGCATCACGTGGCTCAGCTTGCGCACCTGCACCTCGATCGCCGGCCGGTCCTCGCGCCAGAACTTCCAGCCACCGACCGCACGGATGCGCAGGTGGCTGTTCACCACGTCCACCTCGACGCCGCGCTGCGCCGCCTCGTCGCCGGCGACGAACACCTGGTCGCGGTCGCCCTGCGTGAGCCGGATGCGCGCCGCGCCCTCCACGTCGAGCCGGTCGAAGGCCCCCGGCGCATAGACGCGGCCGACCGGCGCAGCCGGCTGCGCCTGCACGCCCAGGCCGAGCAGCGCCACGACCAGCGCACCACACACGATCCGCAGCGCCCTCATTGGAGTACCTTCGTGCTGCGCACTCCGGTGTTCGCCCTTGGAGCGGTCCGGCGGGCTCACAACGACTGCTCCCGCAGCCGGCGCGACACGTCGCGGTTGGCCGTGATGCGGGTGCCGTCGCGCATCTGCACCACCAGCTGGGAGTTCTCGTCGGGCGTCATCGCGTCGACGAAATCGAGGTTGACGATGCAGCCCCGGTGCAGCCGCAGGAAGCGCGCCGCATCGAGCCGCGGCTCGAAGCTCGCGATCGGCAGGCGCACCAGGAAGCTGCGGCCGCGGCTGACCAGCGCGGTGTACTTGGTGTCGGACTTCAGGTACTCGATGTGGTCGACATGCAGCGGGAAGATCTTGCCCTGGTCGCGCACCAGCACACGCGTCAGCGGCTCGGTCGGCGCCTGCTCCAGCGCGATCACCGCTTCGGCCGTCGCCTCCTGCACCTGCGCCGCGCCCGAGGCCAGCGCATGCTCGATCGCCTCGACCAGCCGCTCGCGCGCGAACGGCTTCAGCAGGTAGTCGACCGCATGCAGCTCGAAGGCCGCGAGCGCATGCTCGTCGTAGGCGGTCGTGAAGATCACGGCCGGCCGCGGCCCGTCTTCCGCCAGCGCCTTCAGCACCTGCAAGCCGCTCAGGCCGGGCATGTGGATGTCCATCAGCACCAGCTGCGGGCGCAGCGCGCGGATCTGCGCCAGCGCCGAGACGCCGTCGGCGCAGGTGGCCACCAGCGCGAGCTGCGGCATCTGCGCCACCCAGTCGGCCAGCGCCTCGGCGGCCAGCGGTTCGTCCTCGGCGATCAGCACGCGCGTTTTCGTCATGTCGTTCGTCATGTCTTTCATTGCGGTATCCACAGGTCCACCCGGAAGCCGGCACCGGGCGCGGTGTGCACGCGCAGGCGGGCGCGTCCGTCGTAGTCGAGCGCGAAGCGGCGCTTCAGCGCGTTCAGGCCGATGCCGGTGCGCGGTGCCTGGCCGCCGGCGGGCTCGCCAGGATCTGCGAGCCGCGCCGGATCGCAGCCCGGGCCATCGTCGGCGACCGTCAGGTCGAGGCCCTGGTTCATGCCGTTGCGCTCGCTGACGATGCGGATGCAGCCGCCGCGCAGTTGCGGCGCCACGCCGTGCAGCACGCTGTTCTCGACCAGCGGCTGCAGGCTCAGCGGCGGGATCTCGTCCTGCAGCGTCGCCGGGTCGAGCTGCCAGTCGACCTGCAGCCGCGCGCCCAGGCGCAGGCTCTCGAGCGCCAGGTAGTCGCGCACGAAATCCACCTCGTCGGCCAGCGCCACGCGGTCGGCCGCGCTGCGCTTGGTGTCGAGCACGTAGCGCAGCATGCCGGCAAAGCGCATCAGCGCCGCCTCGGCGGCCTGCGGATCCTTGCGGGTCAGCGCGATCAGCGTGTTCAAGGTGTTGAACAGGAAGTGCGGGTTCAGCTTGCCGGTGATCGCCGCGAGTTCGGCCTGCGCGAGGGCCGATTCGGCCTGCGCGGCAGCCAGCGCGGCGCGGCGCGCACGGCGGGCCTCGATCAGCGCGGTGAAGCCGGTCGCGATCGCGGTGTACACGACGGCACCCCAGATCGCACGCCACAGCAGCGTCTGCGCGAACACCGCGAACGCATGGTCGGCGCCGAACAGCAGCAGCGAGGTCGTGAAGTCGAGGGCCTGCCACAGCGCGCCGAACAGCAGCGCGCACGCGACATGCAAGGCCACCGCGGTGGCCGTGCCGAGCCCGCGGCCCTGCAACCAGCGCACCCACGGCAGCACGATGGCGCCGAGCGCCATGGCCGGCCACAGCTGCAGCGTGGCCTGGTAGACCACCTCCAGCAGCTGCCAGAGGCCGCGCTGGAACTCGGTGCCGGCCAGCACATACAGCAGCCACGACAGCAGGCAGCCGGCCGCGTAGACGAGCCACGGCGTCCAGTCGGTGCGGTCTGGCGTCGAAGAGGTGGCGGGGTTGTCGGACATGCACGGATCTTAGGGAGTCCCGGCCGGCACGGCGGGCCGCTGCGACCGATCGCCGGATCGCGGCATCGAAATGTGGCTGCGGGCGCCCCACCCTGACGCACTGTGTCGAAACCCTTCCCGCCCCGCGGCCTTGCCCGCCAAGGTGGCTTGCGGCGCCGGCTTGCAGTTCAATCGACCGACCGATTCCTGCTGAAGGAGACCTCATGGAAAAGCGGCTGCATCAACTCGAAACCCTGCGCCTGCACGGCGACGACGGACGCGACTACGTGGTGCACGGCTTCGAGCACCTCGCCCGGCTCGACGCCGCGCCCGGCCTCGGCGGCGACTGGGAGCCGACCGGCGAATCCGAATACCGCCTGGCCGACGGCCGCCCGGTGAACGTCGACGCCGACGGCGTGATGACGATCGCGCAGAACGGCGTGCGGCTTTCGCAGCAGGAGTCGAGCACGGCTTGAGCGGTTGAGGGACACTGCGGCGCATGCCCGGAAACGCCATCCTTCACGTCGGCGCCCTCGGATTTCCGTGGGAAACGCTCGACCCGTTCCTCTTCTGCGTCCACCACGATGACGCCTACCCGCGCGGCAATGCGCAGTTCGGCCCCGATGCGCTGCTGACCGGCCGCAACCTCGGCCAGGACTTCGCCGGCCTCGACGGCTGGCGCATGTACCACGGCATGACGGTGCCGGGCTTTCCGTCGCACCCGCACCGCGGCTTCGAGACCGTGACCATCGTGCGCCACGGGCTGGTCGACCACTCCGACTCGCTCGGCGCGATGGCGCGCTTCGGCGGCGGCGACGTGCAATGGCTCACCGCCGGCCGCGGCATCGTGCACTCGGAGATGTTCCCGCTGCTGAAGCGCGACGCGCCGAACCGGCTCGAGCTGTTCCAGATCTGGCTGAACCTGCCGGCGCGCAACAAGATGGTGGCGCCGCATTTCACGATGTTCTGGTCGGAACAGATCCCGCACCACCTGCACGCCGACGAGGCCGGGCGGCAGACCGAGGTCGTCTGCATCGCCGGCCGGATCGAGGGCGTGGCCGACCCGCTCGCGCCGCCGCCCGATTCATGGGCTTCGCAGGACGGTGCCGACCTCGCGATCTGGACGATCCGCATGGCGCCGCACGCACGCTGGACGCTGCCGCCCGCGCAGGGCGACGGCACACGGCGCAAGCTGTATTTCTTCGTCGGCAGCGCGGTGACGGTGGATGGCGTGGCGGTCGACCGCCATGCGGCCATCGAGTTGCGCGCCGGCGCACCGGTCGAGCTGGTCAACGGTGCCGAGACGGCCGAGTTCCTCGTGCTGCAGGGCCGGCCGATCGGCGAGCCGGTCGCGCAATACGGCCCGTTCGTGATGAACACGCAGCAAGAGTTGCAACAGGCTTTCACCGACTACCGCCGCACCGAGTTCGGCGGATGGCCCTGGGACGACCCCGCGCCGGTGCACGGCGCCGAGCCGCAGCGCTTCGCGCGGCGCCCGGACGGCGGCGACGAGCGGCCCTGAGCGCCGGCATCCGACAGAACCATCGGGCGATCCGATGGGTTGCTGTCGATGGGCAAATGCCCTCGGCGCAGGTCTTGTATCGAGTCGCGGCTTGCGTGAATTGGAAACGCTTCCATAGAGTGCGGCCCTCACACCACGACAGAGGGGACACGCCGATGAACACGCTGAACCGGGCAGCGCTCGCCTGCCTGCCGCCGCTGTTGCCACTTCTCCTGTTGGCCGCCTGTGGCGGCGGAAGCGACGCACCGCCCACGCGCTCCGGCGAGTCCGCCACCCATGAACAGGCCGCCGCGCTCGCGGTGCCCGCTGTCAGCGCCGGCCGCTATGTGCTGAAGAACGTGCAGAGCGCGAAGTGCGTCGATGCAGTGCCGCCCGGCAGCGACGGCGGCGCCTTCGTGCAGAACACCTGCAGCGCCGCCGTCACGCAGACCTTCGACCTGACGGTGCAGGCCGGCGGCAGCTACAAGCTGGTCGCCGTCGGCACCGGCCGCGTGATGGACCTGGCCGCGAGCTCCACCGCCGACGGCGCGGTGATCCACCAGTGGACCAACAACGACACCAGCGCGCAGCGCTTCGTGCTGCAACGCAGCCAGGGCAACCGCTTCGCGCTGAAGAACGCCGGCAGCGGCAAGTGTGTCGCGATCGACGGCGGCTCGGTGAACGACGGCGCCGGGCTGCGCCAGGCCGGCTGCAGCACGAGCGGCGCGCAGCAGTTCCTGCTGTACCCGGTGTCGACCACCGGGCGCGGCGTGCTCGCGATCGGCCGCTATGCGCTGAAGGCGGTGCATTCCGGCCTGTGCATGGACGTCGAGAACGGCTCGCTCGACAACGGCGCGAAGACGGCCCAGGCCGCGTGCAGCCAGGCCGACCGCCAGCTGTTCGAGGCCCAGCCCGCGGCCGAAGGCACCTACGCCTTCCTCAACGTCAACAGCGGCAAGGGCCTGGACGTGAGCGACATCTCGCTCGACAACGGCGCGCTGATCCAGCAATGGGCCCATGGCGGCGGCGCGAACCAGCGCTTCGTCGTGACGGACGACGCCGGCGCGCTGCGCATCGCGGCCCGCCACAGCGGCCGCTGCGTCGACGTGAGCGGCGTCAGCACGCAGCCCGGCGCGCGCATCCACCAGTGGGACTGCCTGGGCGCGGCGAACCAGCGCTGGACGCCGGTGCCGGCCGGCGACACCCCGCCGCCGCCCACGGGCACCTGGGTCGGCACCTGGGGTGCATCGCCGCAGGGCGGCAACACCAGCTTCAACCAGCAGACGCTGCGGCAGATCGTGCACACGAGCGTCGGCGGCGCGGCCGCGCGGGTGCACCTGTCCAACGTGTTCGGCAACCAGCCGATCACGGTCGCGAACGTGCACATCGCGCAGCGCGCCGGCGGCTCGGCCATCGTCGCGGCCAGCGACCGCGCGGTGAACTTCGGCGGCCAGCCCACGGTCGTGATCCCGGCCGGCGGCGAGGCGGTCAGCGACTCGGTCGACTTCAACGTCGCCGCGTTGTCCGACGTGGCGATCAGCTTCTACCTGCCGAACGCCACCACGGTGACCACCGAGCACCAGACCGGCCTGCAGACGAACTACGTGGCCGCCGGCAACGTGAGCGGCAATGCGACGATCAACCCGAGCGCGACCAGCGGCAGCTACCGGCTGCTGACCAACCTGGACGTGTCCAACAGCAGCCTGCGCGGCAGCGTGGCGACGCTGGGCGCATCGATCACCGACGGGGTCGGCACCAACTTCGACGCCAACCAGCGCTGGCCGAACGTGCTGGCGAACCGCCTGAACGCGGCCGGCATCGGCGTGGGCGTGCTGAACCAGGGCATCAGCGGCAACAGCAGCCTGCGCGACGGCGCCGGCCCGAGCGCCGAGAACCGCTTCGACCGCGACGTGCTCGGCCAGGCCGGCATCAAATGGGTGATCTATTCGGACGACCCGATCAACGACCTGCGCGGCAACCCGCAGCCGACGCTCGAGCAACTGCTCGGTCCGCTGCAGCGGATGATCGCGAAGGCCCATGCGCGCCAGGTGAAATTCCTGTGCTCGACGCTGACGCCGTACAGCGACAGCGTCTGGACGCCGTCGCAGGAGACGACGCGGCAGGCCTACAACAACTTCGTGAAGAGCAGCGCGAGCGGTTGCGACGGCGTGATCGACCAGGACCTCGCGACGCGCGACCCGGCCAACCCGGCGCGCATGCTGCCGGCGAACGACACCGGCGACCACCTGCATCCGAACACCGCCGGCAATGCGGCGATCGCGAACTCGGTGAACCTGAACCTGTTCACGGTGAACTGAGCGGGAGGGAACGCCGATTGCCCGGGGGTCTGTGTCGCCACCGCACACAGGCCCCGTCATGACCTCCATTCGGCCGCTTCTGCTGCACACCGTGCCCGAACCGCCGGCCACGCCGCCTCCGCCGCCGACGGTGCCGCCACCGTTGCCCGAGATCGACGACCCGCCGTCACCGCATCCCGCGGACCCGGTCATCGAGCCGGGCGCCCCGCCACCGCCGGTGGCGAACCGGGCGAGTTGCGGTCAGGTTTGCGACAAATCCTGCGGCAACCCGGGCAGCCGCACGCCCGCCTCGTCGAGCAGCGACTTTGGCTGCCTGCGCTTGATCCACAGGTACAGCCCGCTGCCCAGTACGACGATCGTGATGAGGTCGAGCAGCGCCCAGACGATCTTCAGCGGCAAGCCGCCGTAGTCGCCGAAGTGCAGCGGCTGCGACAGCAGCAGCGTCGCGATGTACCACGGCACCTCGGGCGACGCGGTGACGGCGGCCGTCCGCGAATCGACCATCACCGGCTGCAGCAGGCGGGCCGTCAGCGGCTCGGTGCCGCGCATGAAGAAGGTGTGGTGGTGCGGGCTCGAGAAGCCGGTGCCCGGGAACGCGATGAAGCCGACCCGCATGTGCGGCGCCTGCGCCTTCGCGGCGGCCAGCATGCGCTGCGTCGGCGCGCGGGCGCCCTCCTCGACCAGCGGCTGGCCCTGGTAGGGCGCGAGCAGCGTGGTCAGCGCGTCGTACTGCCACAGCTTGATCAGCAGGTCGGCCCAGGTGTTGATCATGCCGGTGGCGCCGACGACCAGCGCCCACACCAGCGTGACGACGCCCAGCAGGTTGTGCAGGTCCAGCCACTTGACGCGCGCCGAGCGCTCGCGGCGCACCTCGCCGAAGCGCAGCTTGCGCATGAAGGGCGCGTACAGCACCAGCCCCGAGACGATCGCCACCAGCAGCAGCAGCCCCATCGCACCGAGGAACAGCTTGCCCGGCAGCCCGGCGAACAGGTCGACGTGCAACCGCAGCATGAGGCTCATGAAGCCGGTGTTGACCGGCACCTCGCCGAGCACGCGGCCGGTGCGCGCATCGACCGCGATCGACTTGAAGTCCTGCGTCGGCGCGGGCGTCGGCGTCAGCGTGACGTGCCACAGGCGGTCGTCGTCCTCGGGCTGCGACGCGAACTGCACGATGCGATCCGGGTAGAGGGCGCGCGCCGAGGCCAGCACCGTGTCGAGGCTGGCGCGCGGCGTGTCGGCCGGCATCTCCGGGGCCTCGATCTCGCCGCCGGTCAGGTGGTCGATCTCATGGTGGAAGATCAACGGCAGGCCGGTCAGGCACAGCAGCAGCATGAACGCGGTGCAGACGAGGCTGCTCCACTTGTGCCACCACGACCAGGTCTTCAGGGTGCTTGCGCTCAGCATGCCGCGGCTCCGTGCGGGGGCGTCAGAAATCGACGCTGGCGCTGAGCACGAAGGTGCGGGGCGCGCCGACCACGAGGTAGCCATTCTCGGGGTAGCCGCCTGCAGAAGCCCAGTACGACTTGTCGGCCACGTTGTCGACGCGCGCGCGCAGCGTCACCAGGCGATCCTGCACGTTGACCATCCAGCGCGCGCCCAGGTCCACGCGGGTCCAGGACGGCAGCAGCAGCGTGTTGGTGGAGTTCGCGAAGCGGTTGCCGGTGTAGACGACGCGGCTGTCCAGCGCCAGTCCTTCGACGCCCGGCACCGCCCATTCGGCGCCCACGGTGCCCTGGCTCTTGGGCACGCCGATCACGTACTTGCCCTCGGTCGTGGCGTCCCCGGTGTTCTTCTGCTTCGCGTTCAGCAGCGTCAGGCCGCCGAGCAGCTTGAGACCCGGCATCGCTTCACCGAAGAAGCTCAGTTCGACCCCCTGGTGGCGGTCTTCACCCTCCACGCTGTTCTGCGTGGCCACCGGGCGCGGCTTCTTCGTCGCGAAGAGCGCCAGGCTGCCGCCGAAGCGTCCACCGTCGTATTTCAGGCCGATCTCGTTCTGCTTCGACACATACGGCTCCAGCGTCACCGGCGGGCCGCCGTTGACGCCCGCCAGCGTATTGCCCTGCGTGAGGCCTTCGACGTGGTTCGCATACGCGGAGAACTGCGTGCCGAGCTTGTAGACCACGCCCAGCATCGGGCTGGTCCGGCTCTCGTCGTACAGCGCGTCATCGGCCGGGTCGGAGTTGTAGCCGTAGTCGCTGATGTCCAGCTTCTGGTGGCGCACGCCGAGCGTGACCAGCAGCTTGTCGTCCAGCATCGACAGCGTGTCGCCGATCGCGAAGCTGCTCAGCTTCGAGCGGCCCGTCTCGTTCGGCGAGGCCAGGTCGTTGCCGCGGAAGGCCCCGGCCGTGAACTCCGGCTGCGCGTACGCGGTCGGCGTGTAGAGGTTGGTGTCCAGCGTGTTGAAGAAGTCCCACGCGTAGGCGTTCTTCTTCACGAGACGGAACGCCGTGTACGAGGCCACCCATTCGTGCCCGACCGGGCCGGTGCGCAGCTTGCCGCGCACACCGAGCTCGCCGGTGTCGACCTTGTCCTCTCGCGTGTTGTCGAAGCGCGAGGTCGTGGCCGCACCGCTCGCATCGCTCACGCTGAGGTTGGCCAACGAGTTCGATTCGTCGCTGCGACGCAGGCCGTACGCGGCCCACGCGGTGACGTCGGCACCCAGGTCCCATTCGCCGCGCAGCGTGCCGAACAGGTCGCGCTCGTTCGAGTACGACCACGGCTGGGCGAAATTCGACTTCGAGTCCGGTGCATCCGGGACCGCAGTGGCATCGGCGGCCAGCGAGACGTTGGTGCGGGCGCGCTTGAGCTGGTTGTCCTGGTAGCCGATGTCGCCGGAGAGGCGCACATCGCGGCTGTGCCAGTCGAGCCCGACGGCGGTCAGTCCGGTCCTGGCCTTCTCGTCGTCGATGCCGGTGCCACCGTTGCGGTACGCAGCGTTGACGCGGATGCCGGTCGCGTTGTCGGGGCCGAAGCGGCGCGACACGTCGGCGGCCAGGTTGCCCTGTTCGCCGCTGCCGCCACTGAGCGTCACGCGCGTCAGCGGCTCATTGGTGGCGCGCTTGGGCAGCAGGTTGATCGAGCCGCCGATGCCGGTGCCACTGGGGTTCGCTCCGCTCAGGAAGGCGGAGGCACCGCGCAGGACCTCCACGCGCTCGAACAACTCGGTGGCGATGTACTGGCGCGGCAGCAGGCTGTAGAGGCCGTTGTAGGCCACATCGTCGGAGTTCAGCAGGAAGCCGCGGATGAAATACGCCTCCTGGAAATTGCCGAAGCCGCGCGCCATGCGCACACCCGGATCGTTCTGCAGCACCTCGCCGACGCTGCGCGCCTGGCGGTCCTGGATCAGGTCGTTGGTGTAGCTGGTGATGCTGACCGGMGTCTCCATGTTGTCGCGCGTGCCGAGCACGCCGGCACGGCCGCCGCGCGCCACCTGGCCGCCCGCGTACGGCTTGCTCAGGCCGGCGGCCGAGGCATCGGCGCTCGCGCTGATGTTGACGGTCGGCAGCGTCGTCACCGGCGCGCTGGCCGCGGCCTCGGGCGCAGCGGGAGCAGCCGCGGCGGTCTGGGCCTGCACGGCGGGCATCAGGCAGGCCAGCGCGGCGGCGCAGGCGATCGGCGTACAACGGTTCATGGAGATCTCATGGTGCGCAAACAAGAATGGTTCGCATTCTAGTAGCATGCGCACCCACCCTTGGCAGCGCTACCATCGCGGCGCAACTTTGCGGACAGGGAGATCCACCGATGAAGCTGATCGATGCGCGCACGCTGGCCGTGGCGGTGGTGCTGCAGGGGGCCGCAGGCGCCGCGCTGGCGATGACGGAGAAGGACGCCGCGAGCAACCTGATGCACTTCGCGTTCGCGATGAAGGGTGCGGAGCAGTGCGACAAGCTCGGCTACCCGTCGATGGCCGCACAGAAGCGCTGGGAGAAATCGCATGCCTCGCTGCTGGTGAACTCGCTGAAGCGCATCGAGCAACACGCCTTCGCGTCCGGCCAGGTGACGCCCGAGCAGGCCAAGGACGTCGCGCTCGGCCTGTTCGTGCGCTTCAAGGACCGCTACGACCAGGAGATGGCGCCGACGGTCACCGGCAAGTCGTGCATGCGCTTCAACGAAACGCTGTCGTTCTACGACACGAAGCTGATCAGCGACTGATCACACGGCCAGCATCAGGTGCGGGTGGCTCGCGTAGTTGCGCTGCTCGCTGACCTTGTCCTGTGCCAGCTCGACGGCGATGCCCTCGGACTTGCTGTCGGCGAGCGGCGACTTCTGGGATTGCTGCTGCATGTGCTGCTGCAGCATGAAGTCGAACATCTCGACGAGTTCCGGGCTGCGCGTCGTGTGGTCGACGGCCGGTTCGGCCTGTTTGGCACCCGGCGCTTCGACGGCGGGCTCGGCGGACGGCCGCCGCAGCGCACCGATCGATGCCGCCTGGAAGGCGGACGAGCCGGGCTGCAGCGGCATCGGTCCGATCGACCGGTACGAAGCAAGCGGAGAGGGTGCGGCGCTGACATTGATGCTCATGGCGGGTCTTCCTGGGGTGCCTGTGGTTCCCATGCTGCGCGCCGGCCGCGGCCCGCAAGGCACGGTGTGCGATGTGATGCATGATTTGCCGAAATGACGAGCTCCTTCTACGACCACCTCGCACCGCACTACCACCTGCTGTACGGCGATTGGGAGGGCGCGATCCAGCACCAAGGGCAGGCGCTCGCCGCGCTGCTGGCCGAAGAGGGCGTGCAGCCGGGCGACCCGGTGCTGGATGCCGCCTGCGGCATCGGCACGCAGACGCTCGGGCTGCTGGCGCACGGCCACCGTGTGATCGCGTCGGACATCTCTCCCGCCGCGGTACAGCGCTTGCAGGCCGAGCTGCAGCGGCGCTCGCTGGTCGCGCAGGCCGGCGTCGACGACCTGCGCACGCTTGCCCGCGTGGCCAGCGCCTCGATGGCCGCCGTGCTGGCCTGCGACAACAGCGTGCCGCACCTGCTGACCGATGCGGACCTGCTGGCGTGCTTCCGCCAGGCGCATCGATGCCTGCGGCCGGGCGGCAGCCTCATGATCTCGGTGCGCGACTACGCCGCCATCGTGCGCAAGACGCCCGACGTGCATCCTTACGGCATGCGCCGGGGCGCCGACGGCAGCCGGTTCATCGCCGTCCAGGTCTGGGAGTGGGACGGCGACCACTACGACCTGCGCATGTACCTGACGACCGAGGCGCCGGACGGCAGCTGTACCACCAGCGTCGCGACGAGCCGCTACTACGCGGTGAGCATCGAACGGCTGAGCGCGCTGATGCGCGAAGCCGGCTTCGCCGACGTGCAGCGCCGCGACGATGTGCTGTTCCAGCCGGTGCTGGTCGGCCGGACGCCGCGACAGGGCCTCGCACGATGACGCAGGTCGGCGTGGGCGTGGGCATCCTCGTGCTGCGCGACGGCCAGGTCCTGCTCGGCCGCCGGCGCGGGTCGCACGGCGCGGGCACCTGGTCGGCCCCCGGCGGCCGGCTGGAATACGGTGAGTCGATCGAGGACTGCGCCCGCCGCGAGTTGCTGGAAGAGACCGGGCTCACGCTCGGCGAGTGCGAACGCGGCCCCTATACCAGTGATGTGTTCGACGAGGTCAAGCATCAGTACCTGACGGTGTTCGTGCTGGCGCGCCACACGCTCGGCCAACCCGCGACGCTGGAGCCGGACAAGTGCGACGGCTGGCAGTGGTTCGACTGGCAGGCGCTGCCGCAGCCGCTGTTTGCGCCGTTGCACAGCCTGCGCGCCACCGGCTTCGATCCATCCGCGACGTGTGCGAATTCCGTCTCATCAAAGTGATGGACGCGACAGCGTTTGGCCTCGATATCCGACAAGCCGTTCCGTATGATCCGCCGCTTCACCCACTTGGAACGCGCCATGTCCCTTCGCCTGTTGCCCTTCCTCGCCGCGACCGCCCTGATGACCGGTTGTGCCTTCAACGTCGCCCCCTACGGCGCATCGGTCAAGAACGTGGAAGCGCTGAAAGCCGCCAGCATCAAGCCCGTTTCGGTTGCCAGATTCGAGGCAGCGAAGCCGGGCCAGGCCTCGATCTCGTGCCGTGCCGCCGGCTCCGTCAAGGTCGAGCCGAGCTTCGAGACCTACATCGAGAAGGCCTTCATCGACGAGCTGAAGCTGGCTGGCCTGTATGACCCGAATTCGAGCCTGAAGCTGTCGGGCAAGCTGGAGCAGATCGATTTCAGTTCGGGCATCTCCGATGGCAACTGGACGTTCACGCTGGTCGTCTCGAACGCCCGCAACGAAAGCTTCTCGACCCAGTCGAAGTTCCCGTTCTCCGGCAGCTTCATCGCCGACAAGGCCTGCCAGGAAGTGGCCCAGGCCTTCGGCCCGGCCGTGCAGAAGCTGATCGAAGACGTGGTCCGCAATCCGAAGTTCAAGCAGCTCGCGAGCTGAGTTCCGCCGCTGATCGAGCCTCGGCCTCGATCAGCGTGACCAGCGTGTGCAGCACGCGGTTGACCGGCGTCGGCACGCCGTGCCGTTCACCGCGCCGCACGACCAGCCCGTTCAGGTGGTCGATCTCGCTCGGCTTGCCGCGCATCACGTCTTGCGCGGTCGACGAGAACTGGCCCGGCATCGTCGCGGCCAGCCCGCGCACCATCGCCCACACGTCGCCGGGCACCTGAACGCCTTCGGCCTGCGCCACCGCCAGGCATTCGGCCACCACGTCGCGCATCACCTGCGGTACGCCGGGGTGGTCGACGAAGCGGCCGTACGGCACACGCCCGATCGCCGAAATCGCGTTGTAGGCGCAGTTCAGGATCAGCTTGGCCCACAGCGCGCCGCGCACGTTGTCGGAGATCGTTGCCGGCACGCCGGCGGCAGCCAGCACCTCGACGAGGTTCGACGCGACGCTGTTGGGCGCGATCACCAGGTCGCCTCGGCCATGGTGCAGCAGGTGCCCCGGGCCGGCCATCTCGGTGGCCACGTAGACGACGCTGGCCGCCACCTCGTTCGACGACAGCACGCTGCGCACGCGCTCGTCGTTGTCGACGCCGTTCTGCAGCGTCAGCACCAGGGCCCCGGGCGACAGGTGCGGGCGCATTGCCTCGGCGGCCGATTCGGTGTCGGTGGACTTCACGCAGAACAGCACCAGCTGCGCGCCCTGCACGGCCGCGACATCGGTGCTCGCCTGCAGGCGGACGTGCTCGTCGAAGCTGCGCGTCTGCATGCGCAGGCCGTCGCGCGCGATGGCTTCCACATGCTGCGGCCGCGCGATCAGCGTCACGCGGTGGCCGGCGCGCGCCAGCATGCCGCCGAAGTAGCAGCCGACGGCGCCGGCGCCCATCACGGCGACGGTCCAGGGGGTGGCGGGAGAGCGGTCCATGGCGGCCTTCGGGGTGGCGAAGGCCGCAGTGTCCGACAAGTGCCGCCCGGGTGCCGCTCAGGTGCCTTTCGGGAAATCGGTCGACGCCGACAGCCGCTCCCACGCCGCCGTCTCGCGCTCGACGAAGGCGTGCTTGTCGCGGATCGTCTGCAGCGTGTCGGTGCCCAGCGGCAAGCGCAGTGGCGGCGTCGCCGATTCCACCAGCGCGAGCATCGCCTGCGCCAGGCRCAGCGGATCGCCCGGCTGGTTCAGGCTGATGCGCTTCGCGGCCTCGCGCACCTGGCCCGAGCTCGGCGCGTAGTCGTCGAGGACGCGCGGCGAAACCACCAGCGACGAGCCTTCGAGGAACTCGGTGCGGAAGTAGCCGGGCTCGACCACGGTGGCATGGATGCCCAGCGGTTGCAGCTCGGCGTGCAGTGCCTCGGTCAGGCCTTCSACSGCRAACTTGGTCGAGCAGTAGACACCGAAGCCSGCGCCCGAGCGGTAGCCGCCGAGCGACGAGATGTTGATCACGTGGCCGCKGCGGCGCGYRCGCATSGWYGGCAGCACRGCRCGYGTSACGTTCAGCAGSCCGAACACRTTGGTSTCGTASAGGCGSCGCACYTCGTCGSCGCTGGCYTCYTCSACCGCGCCSAGCAGGCCGTAGCCGGCGTTGTTGACCAGGATGTCGATGCGGCCGAAGCGGGCCAGCGCAGCCTCGGCGGCGGCCGCGGCCTGCGCCTCGGACGTGACGTCGAGCGCGAGCGCCAGCAGGCCGGGCTGCGCGCCGAAGCGCTGCTGCAGCGACGTGGCATCGCGCGAGGTCGCGACGACGGCGTCGCCCTGCGCGAGGGCTGCTTCGACGATGCGTGCGCCGATGCCGCGGGCCGCGCCGGTGATGAACCAGACGCGCTTGAAATCGGAGGAAGTGGAGCTCATGGCGATGTCCTTGCGGAGGTGATGGAGTGAGCGAACTCTAGGCAAGCGATTGCAAGTCAACTAGCCCACAATCAATGGTTTCATCCGCAAGCAGATCGTGAGAATCGACCATGGCCTTCAACGAACTCCGCGCCATCGCCACCTTCGTCAAGGCGGTCGAGCTGGGCAGCCTGCGCCAGGCCGCGACGGCGCAGGCGATCACGCCGCAGGCCGCGAGCCAGGCGCTGGCGCAGCTCGAGGGGCACCTGGGGGTGCGGCTGATCCACCGCACGACGCGGCGGCTCAGCCTGACCGAGGAAGGGCAGCAGTTCCTCGACGCGGCGCAGCCGGGGCTGGCAACACTGCAGCGGGCGCTGCACGGTGCGCGGCGCGGGCGCGACGAGATCGCCGGGCCGCTGCGCATCGTCGCGACGCGCTCGCTGATGCTGCCGGTGCTGTGGCCGGTGCTGGCGGAGTTCTGCGAGCGGCATCCCGACATCGAGCCCGACGTGCAGCTGGACGATCGCCTGGGCAACTGGGTCGAGGACCGTGTCGACGTCGGCTTCCGCGCCGGCACGCCGCCGGCCGACGGCGTGATCTCGCGCCGGCTGTTTCCGCTGCAGCTGGTGGTGTGTGCGACGCYGGGTTACCTGGCGAGGTACGGCACGCCGCGGCACATCGACGACCTGGCGCAGCACCGCTGCAGCGGCTTCCGGCATCCGGCGACCAACAAGGTGATGCCGTGGGAGTTCAAGGTCGGCGCCGAGATCGTCGCGCGCGATTTCGCGCCGGTGCTGTGCACCAACGATGTCGAGCTGGAGGCGAACGCGGTGCTGTCAGGCCATGCGATCGGCCAGCTGGTGGGCGTGACCGCCGCGCCGCTGGTGCGCAGCGGCCAGCTGGTGCCGGTGCTGACCGAGCATGTGGCCGAGCACCTGAGCCTGTACCTGTACTACGGCAGCCGCATCGCACAACCGGCCCGCGTTCGGGCCTTCATTGACCTGGTGGTGGAGCGGGCGGCGGGGAATGCGGCGTACTTCCTGGAGCCGCATGAGCTGAGTGGCACGAAGCGGCGCAGGAAAGTGAACTGAGTGCACGGAAGGTGAAGGAAATGAGGACATGACAACGGGCGCGATTTGATAGCTTGCAACGCCGTCCCGCCACCGATGCCCTTCTACTTCAAAGTAGCACCCAGTGCTAGACTTTCATGCCCGTCACCTCGTCGCAGGTCTTCAAGACCGCCTGGTTTGCAAAGGCAGCCAGCAAATCGAAGATTCCCGATACCGATTTGTGTGCTGCCGTGCTGCAGGCGATGCGAGGCCAGGCAGAGGATCTCGGTGCAGGGGTATTCAAGAAGCGACTCAACGACAACCTGCACCGATCCATCCTTCTGGCGAAAGGCGGTCGTCGTTGGGTGTTCGAATTCCTCTTTGCAAAGAGCGACCGCGCGAACATCAGTGATGAGGAGCTGGCGGCATTCAGGAAGCTCGCTCGCGTCTACGCCGCGTTGGATGAATCACAAGTGACTGAGTTGATCGCGAGCGGACAGTTTGTGGAGATTTGCAATGCCGACAAAGCGTAAATTCAAAAGCGATGCCTTCGAGGCCATCCATCAATCCGCGAGCGCGCTCAGGCAGATTGGAGCCATCGACAAGGCAACGATGCGTCAATTCGACGAAACCTGCGTGTCAGCGCCGCCGGCCATCAGCCCGATCCAGATCAAGCGCATCCGCGAAAGCGCCCACGTCAGCCAACCGRTATTCGCGCTCTACCTGAACACCAGCGAATCGACCGTACAGAAGTGGGAGGCTGGCACCAAACGCCCCAGCGGCATGGCGCTCAAGTTGCTCTCGATCGTGCGCAAACACGGCTTGCAGGTTCTCACCTGAACCAGCCGTTCACGGCTTCGGAATCCGGATCCGGCTGATCATCAGCGAGCCGGAGAGCCCGAACAGCAGCACCAGCGGGTGGAAGTAGTGTTCGCCGACCATCACCTCGCCGAACCACAGGTTCGGGCCGAGCGCGCCGGCCGAGGCGGCCGCCGCGAGCATCAGCACCAGCACGATCGAGGTCGGGATCGGCGTGCCTTCGAAGTGCGTGACCTTGCCGCTGTCGTCCGACAGCGCCTCGGCGGTGACGTTGTAGCGCGCCAGGCGCGACACGCCGCAGGCGACGAAGTACGCCAGCACGATGCGGTCGTACAGGCCACGCATGCCGCAGCCGTAGGCGATGATCGCCGGCGCGACGCCGAACGAGATCACGTCGGCCAGCGAATCGAGCTCGCGGCCCAGCGCCGACGCCTTCTGGCGCCAGCGCGCGACGCGGCCGTCGAGGATGTCGAACACCAGCGCGGCGATCACCAGGCCGCAGGCGAAGTGGATGTGCACGACGTTCGCCGTCGCGAGGTAGGACATCATCGAGAACAGCGCGCCGGTGCCGGACACGGCATTGCCGAGCGTGAACCAGTCCGCCAGGTGGAACTCGCGGATCATCGAAAACGGCTTCGGCTTCATGCGCTGGCGCTCCTCGTCGGTCGGGCGGGCAGTTTAGTTGACTGCCCGCCCCCACCGCATCAAGGGGCCCAGGCGTTCTCCACCGCCCAGCGCGTGTCGGCATCGAAGCTGCCCGACGTGTTCCACGCCGAGCCGCCGATGCCATCGGCGATCCACACCTCGGCCGCGTAGTGGCGCAKGTAGCGCCCCGGGTAGTTGTAGGACGCAAAGCGGGTCCCCGCGCTGCCGTCGGCCGTCCCCTGCGCGCAGAAGGTGGCATCGGCACGGTACAGGTCGCCGGCCTGCAGCGCGTCGCGCCGCACCCGCGAGTTGCTGTGGCGCAGGTACTCGCCCGGGAAGTTGCGCGACTCGAACGAGTAGCAGCTGCCATCGGCCAGCCCCGGCACCATGCGCCAGCTCGCGTCCGCCTTCAGCGTGCTGTCGCTCGCGGCCGTCACCACCTCGGTGAAGGCCAGCGCATCCTGGTGACGCACGTAGCGGTTGTCGTAGCCCGGCGTCAGCACGCGCAGCGAATGCACGGTGTTCGGCGCCACCACCACGCTGCTGCGCCACCAGCCGGCCTGCGGCGACCACGACGCATCGGCGCGGAACAGGCTGGTGTCCTGGAACGGGTTCAGCCAGACCTCCGCGTTGGCATGCCGGATGTAGTAGCCCGGGTTGTTCTTCGACTCGAGCGAGATGCCACCGTTGCCGTCCAGCGCCTTGCGGGCGCAGAACGTGGCGTCGGCCTTGAACAGCGCGCTGTTGTCGTTCGGGTCGATGCGCAGGCGGAAGGCCTGGTGGCGCAGGAACTGCCCCGGCTGGTTGACCGACTCGAAGGACAGGCAGCTCGCGTCGCCCAGCCCGTTGACCACCTTCCACGACGCGTCCTTCTTCAGCAGCTCGCTGCTGGCGGCATCGACCACCTCGGTCACGCCCAGGCTGTTGGCGTGGCGGATGAAGCGGTTGGTCACGCCCGGCGTCACGGTGCGCAACGAGTACGAGGTGCCGCGCCGCAGGAAGGGCACGCCGTCGATCAGCGCCTGGTGCGCCGCCCGGACCTGCGCGAAGTCCATCTTCCTGACCTGGCGGTCATAGGTCAGGAACCCGTTCAACTCGTCCTCGACGTCCGAGATCTCGGTGTACACCGCGGCACTCAGGCCGCGGGAAGACACCAGCTCGCGCAATCCTTCCACCTGTTGCAGGTAGACGTTGGTCAGCGTCGTCGAGTCGGGGTAGAGGTTGTAGCAGCAGGTCGAGGCCGGGTTCCACATGTGGCCGTCCACGCGCAGCCCGTTGCCGCCGAACTCGCCCAGCACGGACAGCCGGTTCGGCTGCCAGGCCGGCGCACTCGGGCCCGGGTAGTCGTGGTTGTCGATCAGGTCGCCAGCCCCCTGGTCGCCCGGGGCGAAGTTGATGCCCGAGTGGGTGTCGATCAGGCGGCTCGGGTCCCAGCCCTTGAAGACGCCGGCCATGCGGACCATGTCGAAGTCGCCCCAGCTCTCGTTGAAGATCACCCAGGTGATGACCGACGGCGACGAACGGTGCTCGTCGACGATCTCGCGGTCTTCGGCCTCCACCTTGGCGCGCACCGCGGCGCTGGTCTCGGCGTCCCAGGCATGCGGCATGTCCTGCCAGACCAGGATGCCCAGCTTGTCGGCCCAGTAGAACCAGCGCTGCGGCTCGACCTTGATGTGCTTGCGGACCATGTTGAAGCCCAGGTCCTTGATGGCCACCAGGTCGGATTTCAGCGCCTCGTCGGTCGGCGCGGTGTACAGGCCGTCGGGCCAGAAGCCCTGGTCGAGCGGGCCGTACTGGAACACGAACTTGCCGTTGAGCAGCGGACGCGGCACGCCGTTGACATTGCCGATCGCGATCGAGCGCATGCCGAAGTAGCTGCCGACCTCGTCGACCACGCTGCCGCCGCTGCGCACGCGGACCTTCAGGTCATACAGGAAGGGATCGGTGGGCGACCACAGGTGCGCATTCGGCACCGGCACGGTGAACTCGACATCGCCGCTGCCGGTGGCCGTACCCACCTGGGCGCCACCGGTCGAGGCCACGGCCTCGATCGAGGTACCACCCAGGTTGCTGCCGCGCACGACGATGCGCAGCCGGTTGTTCGCCACGTCCGGCGTCATGTCGAGCCGCGTGACGTGCGGTGCCGCGACCGGCTCCAGCCACACCGTCTGCCAGAYGCCCGAACTCGGCGTGTAGAAGATGCCGCCAGGGTTCAGCGTCTGCTTGCCCAGCATGTCATCGCCGGTGGTCGGGTCGAACGCGCCGACGACCAGGTCGTTGCTGCCGCTGCGCAGCCAGGGCGTGATGTCGAAGCTGAACGCGTCGTAGCCGCCGCTGTGCTGGCCGACCTGCTGGCCGTTGACGTAGACGGTGGCCTTGCGGTCGACCGCGCCGAAATTCAGCTTCACGCGCTTGCCGCCCCAGCCGGCCGGCACGCTGAACGTGCGCTTGTACCAGAGGTTGCGGTCGTTCATGCGCTGGATGCCGGAGAGGTAGGACTCCACCGGGTACGGCACCTTGACCTGCTCCGGGTTGGCCGGAAAGGCCGGCGCGGTGGCCGGCGGGCTGTCGGCGTCGGGCGCGGCGCTGCCGCCGTTGTAGTTCCAGGTGCCGTTGAGGTTGAGCCAGTCGGCGCGTGTCAGCTGCGGGCGCGGGTACTCGGGCAGCGGCACCGCGGCCTGCTGGGCGGCAGCGGTCCACGGCGTCGTCAGGCGCGCGCTGACGGCCTGGACGGATTCGTGGGAGGGGCTCGCCTGCTGCGGAACGTCGGTGGCTGCGGATTCGCTGCCGCCGCCGCAACTCGCGGTGATCAATGGGACGAGCAGAGTCGCCAGCCATCGCCGGTAGGTGGTGTTCATCGTGTCTCCTTCTGTGGCCTCGGAACGGGGTGTCTGCGGCACCAGCCCGATGACGGACGGCTCGTGCCAGGGCACGGCGCATCGCTAATAATTGACTAATATTAGGCGCACGGCGACCGCTGCGCGTCAACTGCGCAGATGCAAGGCCGTGTGATGGGAATGGGCTTGGAGGGACTCAGCCGACGGTCTGTCGCAGCACCAGCCGGCCATCGACCTTGACGCGACGGCGACGGCCGCCGGGCGCGGCGACCTGGGCCAGCAGCATCTCCACCGCGAGCCGCCCCATCTCGTAGTTGGGCAGCACCAGCGTGGTCAGCGGCGGGCTGGTGTGGCGTGCGATCTCCTGGTCGTCGTAGCCGATCACCGCCACGTCGCGCGGCACCTGTCTGCCCAGCTCGCGCAGCGCCGCGAGGCAGCCGACGGCCATCAGGTCGTTGGCACAGAAGATCGCCGTCGGCGCCTTCGGCTGCTTCATCAGCGACAGCGTGTGGTCGTGGCCCGAGGCGACATGCCAGTCGCCCTCGCGCACCAGCGCGGCGTCGTAGGCGATGTCGGCGCTCGCGAGCGCGCGGCGGTAGCCCTTCAGCCGATCGTGCGCAGCATCCATCCAGGGTTCGCCGTTGATGAAGGCGATGCGCCGGTGGCCGGCGTCGAGCAGGCACTCGGTCGCGGCGAAACCGCCCAGCACCTCGGAGGGCTCGACCGACGAGAAGCGCGGYTCGCCGCCCGATGCAGGCTCCACCTCGCTGCAGTTCAGCAGCACCGTGGGCACGCGGCCGAGCTGCGGCGGCACGCTGACCTGGCGCGTGAAGATCGTCGAGTAGACGACACCGACCAGCGCCGGGTTGGCCAGCATCGTCGACAGCACGGCGGCCTCGATGCCGGCATTCGAGCGCGTCGCGAACACTGCCACCAGCGCGCCCTGGCTCCAGGCCTCGTCCTTCGCGCCGTCGATCGACAGCACCGGGTGCGGGCTGGTGG
>NZ_JBFUCB010000039.1:0-20838 GCF_056405435.1 Rhizobacter sp. P1_G5
GGCCGGTATTTGCCCGTGCCAGCAGGAATGACGGCCGCTGCCTACAATCGCCGCCTCTTCCGGAAGAACATGGCAGCCATCTCGTTCCAGCAGGTCAGCAAGACCTACCGCTCCAAGAGCGCGCACAACGAGGTGCGAGCCTTGTCCGAAGTCAGCATGGACATCGAGCCCGGCGAGTTCTTCGGGCTGCTCGGGCCCAACGGCGCCGGCAAGACCACGCTGATCAGCATCCTCGCCGGCCTGTCGCAGGCGTCCAGCGGGCGGGTGCTGGTGCATGGCCATGATGTCGTCACCGACTATGCCGCCGCGCGCCGCAGCCTGGGCATCGTGCCGCAGGAGCTGGTCTTCGACCCGTTCTTCACGGTGCGCGAGGCGCTGGTGATCCAGAGCGGCTACTTCGGCGTGCGCGGCAACGACGCCTGGATCGACGAGCTGCTGCACAACCTCGGTCTTGCCGACAAGGCGAACGCCAACATGCGCCAGCTGTCGGGCGGCATGAAGCGCCGCGTGCTGGTCGCGCAGGCGCTGGTGCACCGCCCGCCGGTGATCGTGCTCGACGAGCCGACCGCCGGTGTCGACGTCGAGCTGCGCCAGACGCTGTGGCACTTCATCGCGCGCCTCAACAAGGAAGGCCACACGGTGCTGCTGACCACCCACTACCTCGAAGAGGCCGAGGCGCTGTGCAACCGCATCGCGATGCTGAAGCAGGGCCGCGTGGTGGCGCTGGACCGCACGTCGGCGCTGCTGGCCGGCACCGCGAGCACGATGCTGCGCTTCAAGATGGATGCGCCGCTGCCGGCCTCGCTGGCCGCGCAGTCGCGCGTGACCGGGCGCATCGTGCAGATCAAGGCGCATGACGCGCACGAGGTCGAGACGGTGCTGGGCGTGCTGCGCGCCGCCGGCTGCCAGCCGGAAGACCTGGAGATCGGCCGCGCCGACCTGGAGGACGTGTTCCTCGACATCATGAACGGGCCGGCGGAGGTGAAATCATGAGCGCCACGCCTGGATTGCTGTCGGGCACGCGCACGCTGCTCTACAAGGAGGTGCTGCGTTTCTGGAAGGTCAGCTTCCAGACCGTCGCCGCGCCGGTGCTCACTGCGGTGCTGTACCTGCTGATCTTCGGCCACGCGCTCGAAGACCACGTCAAGGTCTACGGCACCGTCGGCTACACCGCGTTCCTGATCCCCGGCCTCGTGATGATGAGCRTGCTGCAGAACGCGTTCGCCAACAGCAGCTCGTCGCTGATCCAGAGCAAGATCACCGGCAACCTGGTGTTCCTGCTGGTCACGCCGCTCAGCCACTGGGCCTGGTTCCTGGCCTACGTGGGTGCGGCCATCGTGCGCGGGCTGGTGGTCGGGCTGGGCGTGCTGCTGGTCACGCTGTGGTTCGCGCCGCTGACGGTCGCGCAGCCGCTGTGGATCCTGGTGTTCGCGATCGCCGGGGCCGCGATGATGGGTGCGCTGGGGCTGGTGGCCGGCCTGTGGGCCGAGAAGTTCGACCAGATCGCCGCGTTCCAGAACTTCATCGTGATGCCGATGACCTTCCTGTCGGGGGTCTTCTACTCGGTGCACTCGCTGCCGCCGCTGTGGCTGAAGGTGAGCCACCTGAATCCGTTCTTCTACATGATCGACGGCTTCCGGCACGGTTTCTTCGGCGTCAGCGACGTGTCGCCGTGGACCAGCCTGGCAGTGGTGGCGGGCAGCCTGGCCGTCGTCTGCGGGCTGTGCCTGCACCTCTTGCGCATCGGCTACAAGATTCGCCACTGAACAACCCGGGTTGGCATCCGGGCTACCGGCCTGGGTGATAATCGCGGTCCTTATGGCCGACCCTACACCCGACGACGTCCAGCGCTTCATCGCGCAAGGGCTCGCCTGCGAGCACTTGCAGGTCGAGGGCGACGGTCGCCACTTCTTCGCCACCATCGTTTCGGCGGAGTTCGAGGGTGCCAGCCGCGTCGCGCGCCACCAGCGCGTCTACCAGGCCCTCGGCGATAGAATGCGCGAGCAAATCCACGCGCTGTCGATGAAGACCCTCACGCCCGCCGAGTGGGCCCACGCTGCCGAGCCCGCCTCGGCCCACCACCACCACTGAACCCAGCCGCAGTGTCCGCTGCGGCTGGCGGGCCTGCGGGTGCAGGTCATTCAGCCGTGTCGGGCCTGGGCGATCCAAGCCATGGACAAACTCCTCATCCGCGGTGGCCGCCAACTGAACGGCGAAGTCACGATCTCCGGGGCCAAGAACGCCGCGCTGCCCGAGCTGTGCGCCGCGCTGCTCACCGCCGAGCCGGTCACGCTGACCAACGTGCCGCGCCTGCAGGACGTGAGCACCACGCTGAAGCTGCTGCGCAACATGGGCGTCAGCGCCGAGCGCAGCGAATCCGCCCCCGACACCGTCGCGCTGAACGCCTCGGCCGTCACCTCGCCCGAAGCCCCCTACGACCTGGTCAAGACGATGCGCGCATCGATCCTGGTGCTGGGCCCGCTGCTGGCGCGCTTCGGCGAGGCCACCGTCTCGCTGCCCGGCGGCTGCGCGATCGGCTCGCGCCCGGTCGACCAGCACATCAAGGGCCTGCAGGCGATGGGCGCCGACATCGTCGTCGAGCACGGCTACATCATCGCGAAGACGAAACGCCTGCGTGGGGCCCGCATCACGACCGACATGGTCACCGTGACCGGCACCGAGAACCTGCTGATGGCCGCCACGCTGGCCGAGGGCGAGACGGTGCTCGAGAACGCCGCCCAGGAGCCGGAGATCCGCGACCTCGCCGAGATGCTGATCGCGATGGGCGCGAAGATCGAAGGCCACGGCGGCAGCAGGATCCGCATCCAGGGCGTCGAGCGGCTGGGGGGCGTGCAACACCGCATCGTCCCCGACCGCATCGAGACCGGCACCTTCCTGTGCGCGGTGGCCGCCACCGGCGGCGATGTCGTGCTGCGCCGCGCCCGTGCCGACCACCTCGACGCGGTGATCGACAAGCTGCGCGAGGCCGGCGTCACGATCGAATCCGGCGCCGACTGGATCCGCGTGAAGAACGCGAAGCGCCCGCGCGCGGTGAGCTTCCGCACCAGCGAGTACCCGGCCTTCCCGACCGACATGCAGGCGCAGTTCATGGCGCTGAACTGCATCGCCGAAGGGCCGGCCAAGGTCACCGAGACGATCTTCGAGAACCGCTTCATGCACGTCAACGAGCTGGTGCGGCTGGGCGCGAAGATCGAGGTCGACGGCCATACGGCGGTGATGAACGGCGTCGAGCGCCTGTCCGGTGCCACCGTGATGGCGACCGACCTGCGTGCCTCCGCCAGCCTCGTGATCGCCGGCCTGGTGGCCGACGGCGAGACGGTGGTCGACCGCATCTACCACCTGGACCGCGGCTACGACCAGATGGAAGCCAAGCTGCGCGGCATCGGCGCCGACATCGAAAGAGTCAAGTGATGCTGACGCTGGCACTGTCCAAGGGACGCATCTTCGACGAGACGCTGCCGCTGCTGAAGGCGGCCGGCATCGAGGTCACCGAAGACCCGGAGAAGTCGCGCAAGCTGATCCTCGGCACCAACCAGCCCGAGGTGCGGGTGGTGCTGGTGCGCGCGACCGACGTGCCGACCTACGTGCAGTACGGCGGCGCCGACCTCGGCGTGGCCGGCAAGGACATCCTGCTGGAGCACGGTGGCCAGGGCCTGTACCAGCCGCTCGACCTGCGCATCGCGAAGTGCCGCATGAGCGTCGCGGTGCGGGCCGATTTCGACTACGCCGCGGCCGTGAAGCAGGGCTCGCGCATCCGCGTCGCCACCAAGTACGTCGGCGTCGCGCGCGACCATTTCGCCGAGAAGGGCGTGCACGTCGACCTGATCAAGCTGTACGGCTCGATGGAGCTCGCGCCGCTGACCGGCTTGGCCGACGCGATCGTCGACCTGGTGTCCACCGGCAGCACGCTGAAGGCCAACCACCTGGTCGAGGTCGAGGAGATCATGCAGATCTCGTCGCGCCTGGTCGTGAACCAGGCGGCGCTGAAGCTCAAGCGCGAGCCCTTGCGCCGCATCATCGATGCATTTTCCACTGCCATAGAGTCCCGACCATGAGCGTGAAGATCCGCCAGCTCACCACCACCGCCGCCGGCTTCGAGGCCGATTTCCAGCGGGTGCTGCATTGGTCGGCGGAAACGGATCATGCGATCGAGGAGCGCGTCGCCGCCATCCTGGCCGACGTGCAGGCGCGCGGCGATGCGGCGGTGCTGGAGTACACGCAGCGCTTCGACGGGCTGACGGCTGCCTCGGTCGCGTCGCTCGAGATCACGCGCGACGAGCTGCAGGCCGCGCTGCAGGCGATCACGCCGGCACAGCGCACAGCGCTCGAAGCGGCGGCGCAGCGCGTGCGCAGCTACCACGAGCGCCAGCTCGACGCCTGCGGCCGCTCGTGGAGCTACCGCGACGAAGACGGCACGCTGCTCGGCCAGAAGGTCACGCCGCTCGACCGCGTCGGCATCTACGTGCCGGGCGGCAAGGCGGCCTACCCGTCCAGCGTGCTGATGAACGCGGTGCCGGCGAAGGTGGCGGGTGTCGGCGAGATCGTGATGGTGGTACCGACCCCGAAGGGCGAGCGCAACGCGATGGTGCTGGCTGCCGCCGCGATCGCCGGCGTCGACCGCGCGTTCACGCTCGGTGGCGCGCAGGCCGTGGCCGCGCTGGCGTACGGCACCGCCACCGTGCCGGCCGTCGACAAGATCACCGGCCCGGGCAACGCCTACGTCGCGAGCGCCAAGCGGCGCGTGTTCGGCAAGGTGGGCATCGACATGATCGCCGGGCCGAGCGAGATCCTGGTGCTGGCCGACGGCAGCACGCCGCCCGACTGGGTCGCGATGGACCTCTTCAGCCAGGCCGAGCACGACGAGCTCGCGCAAAGCATCCTGCTGTGCCCCGATGCGGCCTACATCGCGTGCGTCGCCGAGGCCATCGATCGCCTGCTGCCCGGCCTGCCGCGCCGCGACGTGATCCGTGCGTCGCTCGAAGGCCGCGGCGCGCTGATCCACACCCGCAGCATGGAAGAGGCCTGCGAGATCAGCAACCGCATCGCGCCGGAACACCTGGAGGTCAGCTCGGCCGAGCCGGCGCGCTGGGAGCCGCTGCTGCGCCATGCCGGTGCGATCTTCCTCGGCGCGTTCACCAGCGAGAGCCTGGGCGACTACTGCGCCGGGCCGAACCACGTGCTGCCGACCTCGGGCACCGCCCGCTTCTCGTCGCCGCTGGGGGTCTACGACTTCCAGAAGCGATCGAGCCTGATCGAGGTCAGCGAGGCCGGCGCGCAGGTGCTGGGGCCGATCGCCGCTGAACTCGCGTACGGCGAAGGCCTGCAGGCGCACGCCCGGGCCGCCGAACTTCGACTGAAAGGGAACAGGGCATGAGCGCCGCGCTGGAACAACGCATGAAACGGGTGATCCGCCAGGACATCCAGTCGATGCATGGCTACGCGGTGCAGCCGTCGGCCGGGCTGGTCAAGCTCGACACGATGGAGAACCCGTTCCCGCTGCCGCCCGCCTTGCGCGAGGCCTTGGGCCGGCGCCTGGCCGACGTGGCGCTGAATCGCTACCCGGCCGAGCGCGGCGACCTGTTGCGCGCGAAGCTCGCCGCGCACGCCGGCATGCCGGACGACTGCGACATCATGCTGGGCAACGGCTCCGACGAGCTGATCTCGCTGCTGGCGCTGGCCTGCGACGTGCCGGGCAACAGCGTGCTGGCGCCGCTGCCGGGCTTCGTGATGTACGCGATGTCGGCCAAGCTGCAGGGCCTGCCGTTCATCGGCGTGCCGACCACGGCCGATTTCGAGCTCGACCTGCCGGCGATGCTGGCCGCGGTGCGCGAGCACCAACCGGCGCTGGTCTACATCGCCTACCCGAACAACCCGACCGCGAACCTCTGGGACGATGCGGCGATCGACGCGATCATCGAGGCCGCACCCGGGCTGGTCGTGATCGACGAGGCCTACCAGCCGTTCGCCGCACGCGACTCGATGGCGCGCCTGAAGCGCCACGAACACGTGCTGCTGATGCGCACGATGAGCAAGTTCGGCCTGGCCGGCGTGCGCATCGGCTACCTGATCGGGCGCAAGCCGCTGATTGCCGAGGTCGACAAGCTGCGCCCGCCGTTCAACATCAGCGTGCTGAACTGCGAGGCGGCGCTGTTCGCGCTGGAGCATGTCGACGAGTACGCGCGCCAGGCAGCGATCATCCGCAGCGAGCGCGACAAGCTGCTGGCCGCGTTGCGCGATCTGCCGGGCGTGAAGCCGTTCCCGAGCGAGGCCAACATGATCCTGGCCCGGGTGGCCGATTCGGCCGCCGCGTTCGCCGGCATGAAGGCGCGCGGCGTGCTCGTGAAGAACGTCGCCGGCCTGCACCCGCTGCTGGCCAACTGCCTGCGCCTGACGGTGGGCACGCCGGACGAGAACGTGAAGATGCTGCAAGCCCTGAAGGAAAGCCTGTGATGAGCACCGTGGAACGCAAGGCGGAGGTGGTCCGCAACACCAACGAGACGCAGATCCGCGTCAGCCTGAACCTCGACGGCACCGGCGTCGCGAAATTCCACACCGGCATCGGCTTCTTCGACCACATGCTCGACCAGATCGCCCGCCACGGGCTGATCGACCTCGACATCGACGCCCAGGGCGACCTGCACATCGATGGCCACCACACGGTGGAAGACGTCGGCATCACGCTCGGCCAGGCGATGGCCAAGGCGGTGGGCGACAAGAAGGGGCTGCGGCGCTATGGCCATGCCTACGTGCCGCTCGACGAAGCGCTGTCGCGCGTGGTGATCGACTTCTCCGGCCGGCCGGGGCTGCACATGCGGGTCGACTTCAAGAGCGGCATGATCGGCGCGCTCGACACGCAGCTGGTCTACGAGTTCTTCCAGGGCTTCTCGAACCACGCCGGCGTCACGCTGCACATCGACAACCTGCACGGCGAGAACGCGCACCACCAGTGCGAGACGATCTTCAAGGCGTTCGCGCGGGCGCTGCGGATGGCGCTGGAGATCGATCCGCGCGCGGCCGGCGTGATTCCGTCGACCAAGGGGAGCCTCTAAGTGGCACGCACCGTCGCCGTCGTCGACTACGGCATGGGCAACCTGCGCTCGGTGTCGCAGGCGGTGATGCACGTGGCACGCGGGGAAGGGGTCGACGTGATCGTCACCTCGAAGCCCGACGAGGTGTACGCCGCCGAGCGCATCGTGCTGCCCGGCCAGGGCGCGATGCCCGATTGCATGCGCGAGCTGCGCGACTCCGGCCTGCAGGAGGCCGTGCTGCACGCCGCGGCCCACAAGCCGCTGATGGGCGTGTGCGTCGGCATGCAGATGCTGCTGTCGACCAGCGAGGAAGGCCCGACCGACGGGCTCGGGCTGATCCCCGGCGCGGTGCGGCGTTTCCGGCTTGCCGGGCAGCTGCAACCCGACGGCAGCCGGTTCAAGGTGCCGCAGATGGGCTGGAACCAGGTCTGGCAGCGCGCGCAGCCGCAGGTGCACCCGATCTGGGCGGGCGTGCCCGACGGCTCGTACTACTACTTCGTCCACAGCTTCTACGCGCAACCGGCCGATCCGGCCGACAGCGCAGGTGAAACCGATTACGGCGTTCGCTTTACCTGCGCGCTGGCTCGGGATAACATTTTCGCCACGCAGTTCCACCCCGAGAAAAGTGCCGAGCACGGGCTTGCCCTGTACCGCAACTTCCTGCATTGGACTCCCTGATCGCTCGTTCGCGCTTGCCAGCGTCATCCTTGCGACCTTCTCGGCTTGTTCGCTCACCTCTCCCCACCCCACTGATTCGGCCATGCTGCTGATCCCCGCCATCGACCTGAAAGACGGTCACTGTGTCCGCCTGAAGCAGGGCGACATGAACGACTCCACCATCTTCAGCGAGGATCCGGCCGCGATGGCGCGACGATGGGTCAATGCGGGTGCGCGGCGCCTGCACCTGGTCGACCTGAACGGTGCCTTCGCCGGCAAGCCGGTCAACGAGGCGGCGATCAAGGCCATCCTGGCCGAGGTCGGCGACGACATCCCGGTGCAGCTGGGTGGCGGRATCCGCGACCTCGACACCATCGAGCGCTACCTCGACGACGGGCTCAGCTTCGTGATCATCGGCACCGCCGCGGTCAAGAGCCCTGGCTTCCTGAAGGACGCCTGCAGCGCGTTCGGCGGCCACATCATCGTCGGGCTGGACGCGAAGGACGGCAAGGTCGCGACCGACGGCTGGAGCAAGCTGACCGGCCACGAGGTGATCGACCTCGCGAAGAAGTTCGAGGACTACGGCGTCGAAGGCGTGATCTACACCGACATCGGCCGCGACGGCATGCTCAACGGCATCAACATCGACGCGACGGTGAAGCTGGCGCAGGCGCTGTCGATCCCGGTGATCGCGTCGGGCGGGCTGTCCGACCTGGCCGACATCGAGCGGCTGTGCGCGATCGAGGAGCAGGGCGTCGAAGGCGTGATCTGCGGCCGGGCGATCTACACCGGCAACCTCGATTTCGCGGTGGCGCAGAAGCGCGCCGACGAATTGAACGGCAACTGAGCGGCAACTGAGCCGAAACTGAGCGGACCCTGATGCTGGCCAAGCGAATCATCCCCTGCCTCGACGTCACCGGCGGGCGGGTCGTCAAGGGCGTCAACTTCGTCGAGCTGCGCGATGCCGGCGATCCGGTCGAGATCGCCGCCCGCTACAACGAGCAGGGCGCCGACGAGATCACCTTCCTCGACATCACCGCCACCAGCGACGGCCGCGGTCTGCTGCTGCACATGATCGAAGCGGTGGCCTCGCAGGTCTTCATCCCGCTGACGGTGGGCGGCGGCGTGCGCACGGTGGACGATGTCCGCACGCTGCTGAACGCCGGCGCCGACAAGGTCAGCTTCAACTCGGCCGCGGTCGCCAACCCGCAGGTGATCCGCGATGCGTCGGCCAAGTACGGTGCGCAGTGCATCGTGGTGGCGATCGACGCCAAGTCGCGCGAGGACGGCCAGCCCGGCTGGCAGGTCTACACCCATGGCGGGCGCCGCAACACCGGGATCGATGCGGTCGAATGGGCGCGCACGATGGCCGAGCAGGGTGCCGGCGAGATCYTGCTGACCAGCATGGACCGCGACGGCACGCGCATCGGCTTCAACCTGCCGCTCACGCGGGCGGTCAGCGATGCGGTCGACGTGCCSGTGATCGCCTCSGGCGGCGTCGGCACSCTSGAGCAYCTGGYCGAMGGCATMCAGMMSGGCGGYGCCGAYGCGGTGCTGGCCGCCAGCATCTTCCAYTACGGGCAGCACACGGTCGGTGAAGCGAAGGCCTTGATGGCCGCGCGCGGGATCCCGGTTCGGCTGTGAGCACGGTGAAATCGGGCCCGCCGCGCGAAGTGCGCGTGATCGGCGGCAAATGGAAGCGCAGCAAGCTGCCGGTGGCCGACGCCCCGGGCCTGCGGCCCACGCCCGACCGGGTGCGCGAGACGCTGTTCAACTGGCTGGGCCAGTCGCTGGACGGCTGGCGCTGCCTCGATGCCTACGCCGGCAGCGGTGCGCTGGGGTTCGAGGCCGCGTCGCGCGGTGCGGCCGAGGTGACGCTGGTCGAGCGCGACAGCCGGCTGGCCCGCGGGCTGCGCGAGGTGCAGGCCCGGCTGAAGGCCGAACAGGTGCGCATCGAGGCCGCCGACGCGCTGGCCTGGATGGCGCGCAGCGCGCCGGGCCGCTTCGAGCTGGTCTTCATCGACCCGCCGTTCGATGCCGAGGTGTTCCTGCCGGCGCTGAAGGCCGCGGCGCCGCTGGTGGTCGACGGCGGTTTCGTCTACCTGGAGGCCGACCGGGCCTTCGGCGACGCGGAGCTGGCGCCGTTCGGCCTCGTGCTGCACCGCCAGGGCCGTGCCGGCGCGGTGCACTTTCATTTGCTGCGGCGCAGCTACACTGCGCCGCAAACGCCTGTGTGAGCCTGTGAGCCCGATCCGAAGGAGCCTGTCTTGACCTCTGTGACCCGCCTCACCGCCGTCTACCCCGGCACCTTCGACCCGATGACGCTCGGGCATGAAGACCTGATGCGGCGCGCGGCGCGCCTGTTCGAGCGGCTGATCGTCGCGGTGGCCGCCGGCCACCACAAGCGCACGATGTTCACGCTCGACGAGCGGCTCGAGATCGCGCAGGAGCTGGCCGCCAAGCATCCGAACATCGAGGTGATCGCGTTCCGCGGCCTGCTGCGCGACTTCGTGGTCTCGCATGGCGGCAAGGTGGTGGTGCGCGGGCTGCGCGCCGTCAGCGACTTCGAGTACGAGTTCCAGATGGCCGGCATGAACCGCCAGCTGATGCCCGACGTGGAGACGGTGTTCCTGACGCCCAGCGACCACTACCAGTTCGTTTCCGGTACTTTCGTGCGCGAGATTGCCACCTTGGGCGGTGATGTCTCGAAGTTCGTGTCACCCTCCGTCCTCAACCGACTCCAGCAGCGCGTCAAACCCGACGCCTGAGCTCTCGCGGGACCCGTGCCATGGCCTTGATGATCACCGACGACTGCATCAACTGCGATGTGTGCGAGCCCGAGTGCCCGAACCAGGCGATCTCGATGGGCGCGGAGTACTACGTGATCGACCCGGGCAAGTGCACCGAATGCGTCGGCCACTTCAACGAGCCGCAGTGCGTGCAGGTCTGCCCGGTCGCCTGCATTCCGGTCAACCCGGCGCATGTCGAGACGCAGGAAAGCCTGTGGGAGAAGTACCGGCGGCTGCAGGCGCAGGCTACCGGTTGATGGTCACCTGATCACTTCGCCGGCTTGCCCTTGGCGGCGGGCACGACGATCCGCACCTCGTCGTCGCCCTGACGGTCCCTGGCCGACTTTCCCTTCGTCGACTTGCTCGTCTTGCCTTTGGTGGGCTTCGCCTTCGGTGCCGACGCGGCATGCGAGACGGGTGCGAGGTTCATCGCACTCGACGGCCGGACGGCCGCTTCGCGCGCCAGCCGGTCCTGCTCCATCTTCGAGCCGGTCTCGGCCTGCTTGCGGGCCGCCGCCTCGGACTCGGCGCGCTGCTGCGCGGTGCGGCCATCACGGGCATCGACGGCCTCGCCATCGGCGCACGGCAGCTGCGAGTAGACGTTGCGGTCGGGGCCGCAGCGGTAGACCGTCGGCCCGGCCACCGCACTCGTGCCCGACATCAACCACGACACGGCCCACAGCGTCGCGGTCAGCCGCGGCTTCATTCGGCTTTCTCCACCGGCATGCCAGGGGCATCGGGCGCCGCGGGCCGCGGCGGCTTCGGGCGCGGGGGCTTGGCGTTCAGCTTCATCGTCGCGCGTTCCATCTCGCCGGCGGCGATCAGGTCGAGCACGGTCATCGTCTTCGCGATCGTGTCCTCGATCGCGACACGCGCCTCGGGCTTCGGCTTGCGCAGCACGTAGTCGATGACCTCGGCCTTCACGCCCGGGTGGCCGATGCCCAGCCGCAGCCGCCAGTAGTCGGCGGTGCCGAGTTGCGCATGGATGTCACGCAGCCCGTTGTGGCCGGCGTGGCCGCCGCCGCGCTTGAACTTGGCCTGGCCGGGCATCAGGTCGAGCTCGTCGTGCGCGACGAGGATCTCCTGCGGCTCGATCTTGAAGAAGCGGGCCAGCGCCGCGACCGACTTGCCCGACAGGTTCATGTAGGTCTGCGGCTCCAGCAGCCACAGCGGCCCGTCGGGGCGGTTCACCCGCGCGACCAGGCCAAAGTAGCTGCGCTCGGGCGTGAGCGAGGCCTTCCATTCGCGCGCGACCGCATCGATCCACCAGAAACCGGCGTTGTGGTTGGTCGCTTCGTATTCCGGCCCGGGGTTGCCGAGGCCCACCATCAGTCGAATCATCCGCGGATTATCGGCTGGGGCCCCGGCGGGCCGGACCGGTACAGATTTACTTCACGAGCGGAGCCACGCCGTTCGCAAACGGCCAGCCCTGCGTCTCGTCGGTGCCGATCTCCCAGTCGAACGCGCCGCGGATCGTCGGGTGGTTGGCCTTCACCTGGTTCCAGGTGTCGATCGCCTGCTGGCGCGTCATGTAGTTGGTGACGCCGGCATTGATGCCGAAGCCGACGACCACGTGCTCGGCGCCCAGCAGCCCGACCCATTCCTTGATGCTGTTGACCACGTAGGCCGGGTCGGCCAGGTTCGGGCCGTCGTAGTACTGCGGCGCGCAGTAATCGATCGCACCGGCGTCCACCATCGACTTGCAGAACACCTTGTCGACCGAGTTCCACGGCGCCGGCGGCGCGCTGATGACGAAGCCCGGGAACTGGCGCTTCAGCTCCAGGCTGATCCAGATCATCTCGTTGGTGTCGGGTGCCTGGCTGCCCTCGAAGGTGTTCCAGTCCATGCCGTCGAGGCCGCCGAGCTGGTTGGCGATCCCGACCACGCTGTTGACGAAGGTCTGCGACTTCGTGCGGTTCGGGAAGCTCATGCCGTTGCCGGCACCGCCGACCGACAGGATGATCTTGCGGCCCTGCGTCGTGCGGGCGTACTGGATGTCGGCCTTCAGGTTGGTCGCGGCGCCGCGGCCGTCGCCGGGGGCGCTCCAGGTGACCGCGCCGGTCGTGCCGGGCGAGCCGCCGACCGGACGCGCGGCAAACAGGTAGACGAGGTTGTAGTTCGCCGGCAGGTCGCGGATGCGCAGCGGCGACGGCTTCCAGTCGGGGTAGTAACCGCCGGCGACCTTGGCCGGCAGGCCGCCCGGGTTCCCGTTGTTGCCGCCGTCGCAGGGGGTCGGCTGCCAGTACCAGGTGCTGATCGTCGGGTTGGTCGCGTCGCTGCCGTTCGCGGTGACGTTGACGAGCTTGTAGTAGTTGCCGTTCGGCACGTAGCGCACGATCGTGCCCACGGTGCGGTAGACCGTGCCCTCGACCCAGTCGACGGCGCCGCAGCTCGCGGTCTGCGTGAGCTTGTACGACGACACGAAGTCGTTGAAGCCCAGCGGCACCAGGTTGGCGTTGTCGGCGGCGAGCTTCAGCGAGCGGCCGCCGTAGTTCGAATGCTCGAACAGCTCGACCTGGTAGCCGCTGCGCAGCTTGACCGACGACGCGCGGTCGTTCCAGGCGCTGCCGATCCAGCTGCTGCCGGTGCCGCTGCATGTCGACGCGCCCTGGTAGTTGACGTGCTCATAGAAGCACACCGCGTCGGCGTCGGCCGCCTGCGCGGCGGGGGCAAACGCGGCGCCGAGCGCCAGCAGCGCGGCCCAGCCGGCGCGCCGCCATGAATGGGTGATGGAACTCGACATGCCTTGCTCCCCGGGTTGGTGATGGGGCTGCACGGTAAGGCCACCGGCTCTCGCAAGACGTATCTCAAACGTGACGGCTGAAACCGCTTTCAAATGTGACGCGTACGGTAGAAATGAAAGCGAAGCTTTGCTGAAAGCAAAAAGCCCCGCCAAGGCGGGGCTTCGTGCGGGCAGCAGGCCGAAGGTCTCAGCCTCGGTTCTGCTTCTCGCTCTTCTTGGCCTTGGTCGGGGCGGCGGCCACCGGGGCCACCACCACCGGAGCGGCTTCTTCCTCGACCGGCACCGAGGTCGAGGCGATGACCGGGTTCGGCTTGCCCTGGGTGACGACCTTGATGCCGTCGGCCAGCTTCAGGTCGCTGACATGCAGCGACTGGCCCTTGACCAGCGTGGCCAGGTCGACCGTCAGGAACTCGGGCAGTTGCGAAGCCAGGCACTGGATCTTCAGTTCGGTGGCGACGTGGTTCACCAGGCAACCGTCGGCCTTGACGGCCGGCGAGTTTTCTTCGTTGATGAAGTGCAGCGGCACCTTCTTGACGATCTTGGTGGTGGCATCGACGCGTTGGAAGTCGATGTGCAGCACGATCTGGCGGAAGGGGTGCATCTGGTAGTCACGCAGCAGCACCTGTTCGGTCTTGCCGGCCAGTTCCATCTCGAGGATCGACGAGTGGAAGGCTTCCTTCTTCAACGCATGGAACAGCGCGTTGTGATCGAGTTCGATCATCGAAGGGGTGCCGGCGCCATAGACGATGCCGGGAACTTTTTCAGCCAAGCGCAGGCGGCGGCTCGCTCCGGTCCCCTGCAGCTTGCGCTCGAATGCGACGAATTTCATGTTGACTCCAAAAGATTGGAAGACACCCGCGACCAGGTGTCTCGAATGGGGCCTTGCAGCCCCGCGAACTCGACCGGCACCGAAGCGCCGGTCGTCGTCTGCGGATCAGAAATTGCTGTTCTGTTCCGCGAACAAGGAGGTCACCGATTCACCGTCGGAGATCCGGCGGATGGTTTCGGCGAACAGGAATGCCACCGACAGCGGACGCACCTTCGAGCAGGTCTTGCCCTCGTCGCTGAGCGGGATGGTGTTGGTGATGACGACTTCGTCGAGCTGCGAGCCCTTGATGCGCTCGATCGCCGGGCCGGAGAACACCGCGTGCGTGCAATACGCATAGACGTTCTTCGCGCCGCGCTCCTTCAGCACCTCGGCCGCCTTCACCAGCGTGCCGGCGGTGTCGATCATGTCGTCCATGATCACGCAGTTGCGGCCGTCGATGTCGCCGATCACGTGCATGACCTCGGAGACGTTGGCCTTCGGGCGGCGCTTGTCGATGATGGCCAGGTCGCAGCCGAGCTGCTTGGCCAGCGCCCGGGCGCGCACCACGCCGCCGACGTCCGGCGACACGACCACGAGGTCTTGATAGCGCTTGCTCTGCAGGTCGGACAGCAGCACCGGCGACGCGTAGATGTTGTCGACCGGGATGTTGAAGAAGCCCTGGATCTGGTCGGCGTGCAGGTCCATCGTCAGCAGGCGCTCGACGCCGACGGCCTCGAGCATGTTGGCGACGACCTTGGCGCTGATCGGCACGCGCGTCGAGCGCGGGCGGCGGTCTTGCCGCGCATAGCCGAAGTAGGGGATCACGGCCGTCACGCGGCGGGCCGAGGCGCGCTTCAGTGCATCGACCATGATGCACAGCTCCATCAGGTTCTCGTTCGTCGGCGCGCAGGTCGGCTGGACGATGAAGATGTCGCGGGCGCGGACGTTCTGCTGGATCTCGATGGCGACTTCACCGTCGGAGAAGCGGCCGACCGAAGCCTTGCCGAGTTCGATGCCGAGATGCGATGCGATCTCCTGCGCGAGGGCGGGATTGGCATTGCCGGTGAACAGCACGGTGTTGAAAAGCACGTTTCCTCCGTCGACGCTCTTGCGGGGTGCGTTGCGGGGTGTGTCGAGGGGCGCATTCATGGTCCAGCGCACCCACCCTTCCGTTTCAGCCCCGCGTGCGCTGGTGTGAGCACCGGGAAACAAGACACATCAAAGAATTTGGCAGGGGAGGAAGGACTCGAACCCTCGCATGTCGGAATCAAAATCCGATGCCTTAACCAACTTGGCGACTCCCCTACACCGGTCGACCGCGATCATCGGATCGCGACCCACCTTCAACTTGTCTCAGTCAGCGCACCAGCCCTGCAAGGGATGCTGCACCAGACTCCGGCACATCCGACCCACCCAACCCGACGGCAGGTCCGTCGGCATTGTCGCCGTGGGCAGATCGTCTACGCCAGCCCTGGAAAACACCGCGCTGCCGGAGCCCGTCATGCGGCTGTTGCCGAAGCGGGCCTCGAGCAGACGGGCGGCTTGCGCCACTTCGGAGCACTGGTTCTCGGCAGGCGGCTGCAAATCGTTGCGACCGAACCCTTCGAGAAGACTTTGCATACCGCCGTCCTCAAGGAAGCCTGCGACTATAGCAGCTTCTGTGTTGCGAACCAACAGGGGGCTGAGAAAGATGCCACGGGTTTCGATGCTCGCGGCCGGTTTGACGACCGCCAGCCATTGTGCGGGCAGCTCCAGCGGGGTCAGTTTCTCGCCGATGCCCTCGACCCAGGCGCTGCCCTTTCCAGAGTTCGCCAGGAAGAACGGCACGTCGGCCCCCAGCGTCAGGCCGAGCGCCATCAGCTTCTCGCGTGGCCAGTCGAGCTGCCACAGCCGGTTCAGCGCGAGCAGCGTGCTGGCCGCGTCCGAGCTGCCGCCGCCCATGCCGGCGCCCCACGGCACCTGCTTGTCGATCGAGATGTCGGCGCCGAGCGAGGTGCCCGATGCCGCCTGCAGGGCACGCGCCGCGCGCAGGCACAGGTCGTCGGCCGGCAGCGCAGCCGTCAAGTCATGGCGGGCGAGCCGGCCATCGCGGCGCAGTTCGAAGTGCAGCGTGTCGGCCCAGTCAATCAGCACGAAGACCGATTGCAGCAGGTGGTAGCCGTCGGCGCGCCGGCCGACGATGTGCAGGAACAGGTTCAGCTTGGCCGGCGCGGCCACGTCGTACAAGGCGGTCAGGCTCATCGGGCGGGAAGCGGTGTCAGGGGCGGTCGATGCGGGCGCGCACGACGACGGCGGGCGCCTGCGCGCGTTGCGCGCGTTGGGCGATTACCCAGCCTTCGTCGAAGCGGGCCAGGTTCACGTCCCAGCCCAGTTGCTGGAAGCCGGCGTCGGCCGGCGGCACGGCCGGGCGGCTCGGCGCGCCGGCCCAGGCGCGGCCGCGCAGCCAGTCGAACAGCGCGACGATCGGCAGGCTCTCGCCGAGCATGTCCTGCGTCAGCGAATCGAGGTCGGGGTAGGCGCGCTGTTCGCCGCCGGTGGTCAGCAGCGCCTGGCGTCCGGACCACCGGGCCTGCGCGATCGTCGTGCCGAGCGGCGTCGACAGGTCGAGCCGGCCGTCCTGCGGCGTGCCCTGCAGCTCGAAGCTGGCGCTGACCGAGCGCGCCGCGGTCGACGGCGTCGCATCGACCTTCACCGACATCCGCCCCGACAGCGTCTCGGGCGAGGYGGTYGGCGTGACCGGCTGCAGCGTCGCGCAGCCAGCCAGCATCACGCCGGCCAGCAGCGCTGCCAGGGTGCCCAGCTTCACAGGTCGACCCGCAGCCGCGCGAGCGTCTCTTTCAGCACGTCGTTCGCGTTGTCGCGCGTGCGCGCATCGCGCAGCACCTTGCGGGCCTCGTCGCGCTGGCCGCTGATCCACAGCACCTCGCCCAGGTGGGCGGCGATCTCGACATCCGGGCGCGAGCGGTAGGCTTGCTGCAGCAGGCGCAGCGCTTCGCTGCGGTTGCCCAGCCGGTACTCGACCCAGCCCAGGCTGTCGGTGATGAACGGCTCGCCCGGCGCGAGGTCGAGTGCCTTGCGGATCAGGTCGCGCGCCTCGGGCAGGCGCTGGTTGCGCTCGGCGAGCGAGTAGCCCAGTGCGTTGTACGCGTGGTGGTGATCGGGCTTCAGCTCGATGACGCGGCGCAGCAGGCGCTCCATCTCGTCCATGCGATTCAGCTTCTCGGCCATCATCGACTGCTCGTACAGCAGGTCGGGATCGTTCGGGAAGCGCTGGTTCGCCTTGGCCAGCACCGTGTTCGCCTCGTTCCATTGCTTCACGTCGCGCAGGATCTGCGCCTCGGCGAGCAGCTTGGAGCGCGCATCCTCGGTCGTCTTCTCGGGGGCGCGGCGGATCAGCTCGCGCGCGTCCTTGACCTTGCCCTGGCGCGCCAGCAGCGACGCGCGCCGGGTCTGCACCTCGAGCGCACGCTGCGGGCTGTCGACCTTCTTCAGCCAGGCTTCGGCGCCGGCATAGTCGCGCTGCTGCTCGGCCGCCTGCGACAGCAGCAGGTAGGCCTGCACCAGCCCCTGGTCGGCGGTCGGCGGGGCTTCGTCATCGTCATCGTCGCCGCCCGGCACCACCGGCGCCGGCGCTGGCGCCAGGCTGCCGCTGCCGGCGCGCTGCACGTACTGCATCAGCGCGGCCTGGGCTTCCTTCGGGTGGCGCAGTTCCAGGTGCAGCGCGCCGAGCGTGAGCCACGGCGTCGGCAGCTGCGGCTCGGCGCGCGTCACCGCTTCGAGCTGCGGCACCGCATCGGCATAGCGCTGCGCCGAATTCAGCACGCGGGCGTACAGCAGGCGGAACGAGCTGCTCTTCGGCTGGGCCTCGAGGTAGTCGGCGATCAGCGGCTCGACCGGTTGCCCGGCCGTCAGCAGCTCCAACGCCAGCAGGGCCGGGCCTTCGGCGTCGCGGTCCAGCGCGTGGGCTTGCTGCGCGAGCTCGAAGGCGCGCTTCGCATCGCCCGTCGCGAGCCAGGCGCGGCCGATCGCGACGCGTGCCGCGGCGCGCGTCTCGGGCGCCGCGAGCGACGGTTCGAGCCAGGTCTGCAGCTGGGTGGCGGTCTGGGTCTTGTCGGGCGCGCGGGCAAACAGCCGCGGCAGCGAGGCGATCAACGCGCCACGCTCGGCGACCGGCGTCGCGGCGAGCATCGCGCGGATCGGCTCCTCCGTCTCGGCCTGCCGGTTCAGCGCGATCAGCAACCGCACCTGGTAGCCCATCGCCTCGACCGAATCGGGGATCGCGCTGCGCCAGGCCTGTGCGGCCGCCAGCGCCTGGTCGCCGGCACGCGCCTGCAGCGCGACCTCGGTGGCGCGGCGGAACAGCTCGGCGTCGCGCGTCTTGCGGGCTGCGTCGAGCAGCACCTGGTAGGCGGTGCCGACCTCGCCGGCGCGCAGCTCCATCTCGCCGATCAGCAACTGGTAGAAGAGCGGCGCGTCGATCGACGAGTTCTCGAAGGGCTCGGGCGGCACGCCGCTGGCGGCGTCGGAGGCCGGCGCGGGCAACGCGTTTTCAGCCTGGGCCAGCCGGTGGGCCTGGGCGCCGGTCATCAGTGCCAGCGCACAGGCCACCGCGAGCGCCGTGCGCGCTGCGTGGGGAACGAGGGAAAGGGCCGGCATGCAATGCTCCTGAAACCGTGGACGATTCTAGGGTCTCGCGAATGTCCACGGAGAAGGGGCACAAGCCCCCGAAGCCGGTCCGACCCGGGTGCGTCGTGATAATTCCCTCCATGCCAGAACTTCCGGAAGTCGAGGTCACCCGACAGAGCTTTGCCGAGCGCATCGCCGGTGCCCGCGTGACCGCCGTGCGCCTGGGCAAGCCGCTGCGCTGGCCGCTCGGCCACGAGCCGGCGGCCCTTGTCGGACAGCGCGTCGGCGACGCGACCCGCCGAGGTAAATATTTGTGGCTGCCGTTGTCGGCCGATGTCGGCGCGGCCGGCTCGGGCGCGCTGTCGGGTGGCCTGCTGATGCACCTGGGCATGTCGGGCTCGCTCGCCTTCAGCGACGCGCCCGGGCCGGCCGGCGCCCACGACCACTTCGACCTCGCCACCACGCGCGGCACGCTGCGCCTGACCGATCCACGGCGCTTCGGGGCGGTGGTGTGGTCCGAGGCGCTCGACGGCGGGGCGGCCGGCAAGCTGATCGCCGGCCTCGGGCTCGAGCCCTTCGATCCGGCCTTCACCGGCACCTACCTGCATGCGGCGCTGCAGCGGCGGCGCGTCGCGATCAAGCAGGCGCTGCTCGGCGGCGACATCGTCGTCGGTGCCGGCAACATCTATGYGTGCGAGGCGCTGTTCGCCGCCGGCATCAACCCGCGGCTGCGCAGCGACCGGCTGAGCCGCCCGCGCGCCGAGCGGCTGGCCGCCGCGGTGCGCGAGACGCTGGCCCGCGCGCTCGCCCTGGGCGGCTCGACGCTGCGCGACTTCCGCGATGCGCACGGCATGGCCGGCGCGTTCCAGCAGCACGCCGGCGTCTACGGCCGCGAGGGCGAGCCGTGCACCGTCTGCGCCACGCCGATCCGCCGCATCGTGCAGGGCCAGCGGTCGACCTTCTTCTGCCCGCACTGTCAACGCTGAGCTGTCAACGCCAAGGCCCGGCCTCAATCCCCAAGGAATCGACACTTCGCGCGGGTGGCGGGTGTCGAGATGTTTCGAGGGGAGGGTGCCCGACAGCCTTGCGCTACCATGAATATGCGCCGCGCCTCTTTCCTGCGCCCGCACCTCCATGTCAACTTCCTTTGCTAGYAGCGTCGACGAGCTGGGCCAGTGGCGACAGTCGATCGGGAAACGGCTCGRCGAGTTCGGCCGCTTCCTGACCGACAACGACCTGGCCGACCCCGCAGCCAGCGAAGCGCTGGACGCGCTGCGTCGCAACCTGGTGGGCGAGAAGCTCGTGGTGGCCTTCGTCGCCGAGTTCTCGCGCGGCAAATCCGAGCTGATCAACGCGATCTTCTTCTCCGACACCGGCCGCCGCGTGCTGCCGGCCACGCCGGGGCGCACCACGATGTGCCCGGTGGAACTGGGCTACGAGGCCGGCGAGGCGCCGGCGCTCGCGCTGCTGCCGATCGCGACCCGCCTCGAAGGCCTGTCGCTCGCCGAATTGCGCGGCCAGCCGAAGGCCTGGGGCCACATCCCGCTCGACATCCACTCGCCCGACCAGTTGACCGAGGCCTTGCGCGAGGTGATGCGCACGCAGTGGGTGTCGGTCGACGATGCGCGTGCGCTCGGCTTCTGGAGCGACGACAACGCCGAGGACAACCCGCCGACGAACGATGCCGGCGAGGTCGAGGTGCCGGCCTGGCGCCACGCGATGATCAACTACCCGCACCCGCTGCTGCAGCGCGGCCTGGTGGTGCTGGACACGCCGGGGCTGAACGCGATCGGCGCCGAGCCCGAGCTGACGCTGAGCCTGCTGCCGGCCGCGCATGCGATCGTCTTCATCCTCGGTGCCGACACCGGCGTCACCAAGTCCGACATGACGATCTGGCGCGACCACCTGGGCTCGCCGTCGAGCTCGGCCTTCGTCGTGCTGAACAAGATCGATGCGCTGCAGGATCCGCTCGCCACCGTCGAGCGCGTGCAGGAGCAGATCGAGCAGCAGCGCCAGTCGACTGCGCGCACGCTCGATGTCGCGAGCGAACGGGTGTTCCCGCTGTCGGCGCGCCAGGCCCTGGCTTCGCGCATCGACGGCGATGCGGCGGGCCTTGCGCAGAGCCGCCTGCCGTTCCTCGAGGAAGCGCTCGGCGCCCAGCTGCTG
>NZ_JBFUCB010000040.1:0-20824 GCF_056405435.1 Rhizobacter sp. P1_G5
GCTATGTCGAGAACCGGCCGCTGAGTGGCACGGACCCGAGCGGCTGGAATCCGAATGAGCTGACGCCGAGCAAGACCTGGGATCCCGAACTCTTCGTGATGGAGGAGGTGAAGATCACCGGCACGGGCGTGCCCACGCTGCCTGCGCCGAATCTGACCTGCACATCATCCTGCCTGGGAGGACTCTTCAGGCCGGGGCCGCCGACCTTCGTGCTGATGGCCGCACCGGGCACGCCAGTTCAGAAGTCGTTCCAGCAGGGCCTGAACGCGGGGGGCGCCAAGACCACGAGAGTGGTCGCCGGGATGCGCGAGTACGTCCACAAGGAGGCTGAGAACGGATCCGTGCTGTGGAAAATGGTCGATGCGGTACTGTCCGTGGGCGATTCCGAGGAGCAGGCTGCTGATGGGTTGTCGACGGAGGCAGAAAAGCGCCCTCCAAATCCGAATGGGCGGAAGGGAAGTCCTGAACATCAGGCTGAAGTCGAAAAGGCTGAAAATGAATTGCGCAACAAGTATGCGAATGATCCCAACATTGAAGTGCAAACAGAGGTTCGCGTTCGGACTCCGGGTGGAGACAAGGAGAATCGATATCTCGACGTGGCTGCAAGAGACAAGAGAACTGGCGAGATAGTTGAAGGTGTGCAAGTTGGTAAGGAGACACAGGCCGGAAATCCGGTGGCTCGTGAGCGACGTGCAATACAAGATGTGAGTAAAGCATCGCCCGGCACGAACGTATCATTCCGACCCTATGACCGCTGAGAAAATCCTATGGGAAAGCAAATTGAAATTTTGACGACAGATCTTGATCTTCGGGATCTGGGAAAGTCTCTCAGGAGCAGGGGGGATGTCGCTCTTTTGTCAGATATTGCAAACAGTGATTTCAGTTCGCTCGGTACGCTAGACCAATTGCCAATTCCAATCGCATTCGCGGGAGAGAGGTCGCTCGTTTGCTATTTGGCACCCATGCAATTGCCTGCTCGAATATTTATTGAACCAGATAGCCCAGTCAAGATGCATGTCAACATTCATAAGTCGCACATCATCGAATTCTGGCGTCCATTCTACGATGGAAAAATCATGCGACCTGGGCGTCTCTATTATGAAGATCGGGTTCTCATTGGCAATATATTTGTGCAGAAAGACCAAGCCTTTTGCGATTGGGCGAAAGGTGTACTGGCTTTTGTGAGAAAAGAACTTCGCCGTGACCCGGCACGCGGAAGCTATCTCGGCGAGGACGCCRCAAACGCAATCGATAGCGGCCGAGTAGTGGTTGGATCCATTCTCAGATAGCCCGTGCGTGGGGCACCATCCTGGCGGACGTTGCCAAGCATTTGGCGAATGCTCTGGAGTCCAGGTATGCGACCAATGCGGGCGAGGATTGATGCATTGAAGGCGTCAATTGCCGCTTCATTTGCATCGAAATTCAAGCCGGCGTCACCCCACCTGCGGCCACGCCCGCTGCGCCGGCCGCATCTGCTCCCACGCCCGCGCGAGCTGCAGCACGCCCAGGTCGTCGTGCCGCGCCCCGATGATCTGCAGCCCGATCGGCAGCCCGTCGCTCGTGTAGCCGCAGTTGATGCTCGCGGCCGGCTGCTCGCTCATGTTGTACGGCAGCGTGAACGCGATGTGCTCGAACGGCCGCGCCGGGTCGTTGGTCGGGCACGGCAGCTCGGCGGCGAAGGCCGGGATCGGCGCGGTCGGCGACAGCAGCGCGTCGAACGGCCGGCAGGCCGCGACAGCGGCCTCCCGCATCGCGCCCATCTGGCTGTAGCCGTGGAACACCTGCGCGCCGCTCAGGTCGGCGCCGCCGCGCGCCCAGTCGACGATGAACGGCAGCACCTTCGCGCGCCGCGCCTCGGGCAGCGCCGCGATGTCCATCCAGGCCCGGCAGCGCCAGAAGCGGTCCATGCCGTCGATCATCTCGCGCGTCATGAACGGCGCGACCGGCTCGACGACTGCGCCCGCGCCTTCGAACGCACGCGCCGCCGCCTCGACCGCCGCGCGCACCTCCGGTTCGACCGGCAGGCCCCAGCCGGCGTCCATCAGCAGGCCCAGCTTCAATCCGCGCAGCGGGCGCTCGAGCTGCGACCAGGCGATGTCCTGCCAGGGCAGGTTCATCGTGTCGCGCATGCCGGGGTCGGGGCGCGACAGCACATCCATCAGCAGTGCCGCATCGGCGACCGTACGCGTCATCGGCCCGGCCACGCGGCCGGCGTACGGCGGCTGGATCGGGATGCGGCCGAGGCTCGGCTTCAGCGTGAAGATGCCGCACCAGCCGGCCGGCAGCCGCACCGAGCCGCCGATGTCGGTGCCGACGTGCAGCGGCCCATAGCCGGCAGCAGCGCCCGCGGCGGCCCCGGCGCTGCTGCCGCCCGGGTTGCGGCGCAGGTCCCACGGGTTGCGGGCCAGCGGGTGGAAGCTCGACAGGCCGGACGACAGCATCCCGTAGTCGGGCATCGTCGTCTTGCCGAGGATCACCGCGCCGGCTTCGCGCAGCCGCGCGGCCGGCGGCGCATCGGCCGCAGCCGGCACCAGCTCGGTGGCAGCGGTGCCCAGCGGCACCGGCGTGCCGCGCGTCGCGATGTTCTCCTTGATCATCGCCGGCACGCCGTCGAGCGCACCGAGCGGCGCGTTCGCGAGCCAGCGCGCCTGCGAGGCCTCGGCCTGCGCGAGCGCGGCGGCCGCATCCAGCGCATAGGTGGCGCACAGCCGCGGCTCCCAGGCCGCGATGTTCGCGAGCACCGCGCGCGTCACTTCCACCGGCGACAGCGTGCGCGCCGCGTAGGCCGCCAGCAGCTCCACGGCCGACAGCTGTGCCAGCGCGTTCATTGCCAGCTCACCGCGCCCATGTCGTTCGCGAACACCGGCGAGCTGCTCCACAGCCCCTTCAGCCGCTTGTTCGCGACCATGAACTGCGGCAGCTGGAACAGCCAGGCGTTGACCGCGTCGTCGGCCAGCCGGCGCTGCGCATCGCCGAGCAGCTTCAGCCGCTCCTTCGCGCCGGTGCTGGCGTCGTACTTCGCGACGATCTCGGCGTAGGCACGGCCGTCGTAGCCGAAGTAGTACGACGGATCGGCATACACCGCGAAGTCGAGCGGCTCGACGTGGCTGATGATCGTCAGGTCGAAGCTGCCCTTGAACGGGCCGGCCAGCCACTGCGCCCATTCGACGTTGTCGATCTTCGCGACGATGCCCACCTTCGCGAGCTGCGCCGCGACGATCTCGCCGCCCTTGCGCGCGTACTGCGGCGGCGGCAGCGAGAGCGTCACGTTCAGCGGCGTCGCGACGCCGGCCTCCTTCAGCAGCGCGCGGGCCTTGTCGGGGTTGTACGGGTTCACGCCGGTCAGGTCGATGTAGCCGGCGTCGCTCGGCACCATGTGGCTGCCGATCGGCGCGCCCTGGCCTTCCATCGCGCCGGCGATCACCGCCTTGCGGTCGATGGCCATCGCGATCGCGCGGCGCACGCGCACGTCGTCGAAGGGCTTGCGCTTGTTGTTGATCGCGACGAGGGTCTTGCCCTCGGTGCCGCCGATCGCGACCGTGAAGCGCGGGTCGTTCTGGAACTGCACCAGGCTTTGCGCGGCCTGGAAGCGCGGGAACGCGTCGACGTCGCCGGCCAGCAGCGCGGCCGATTGAGCGGCCGGGTCGTTGATGATGCGAAAGCTCACCTTCTTCAGCTTGATCGCGGCGGCGTTGCGGTAGCCGTCCCAGCGCGACAGCACCACCGCGGCGCCGCGCGACCAGCTCTCGAAGCGGAACGGGCCGGTGCCGATCGGGCGGGTGGCGGTGGTGGCGGCGCTCTTCGGGTCGAGGATCACCGCGGTGTTCTCGCCGAGGCGGAACAGCAGGTTGCCGTCGGCCTTCGCGAGCACCAGCATCACTGTCTGCGCATCGGGCGTCTCGATGCGGGTGATGTTGTCGAACACCGTCTTCTTGGCCTTGTTGGTGCTGCCCTCGGCGCGGGCGCGCTCGAAGCTGAACTTGACGTCGGACGCGTCGAAGGCCTCGCCGTCATGGAACTTCACGCCCTTCTTCAGCTTGAAGGTGTAGAGCCGGCCGTCGGGGTCGATGCTCCAGCTGTCGGCCAGCAGCGGCGTCACGCTGCCGTCGACGTTGATCTTGGTCAGGCCCTCGAGCACGTTGTAGTGGACGATCTCGCCGATCGACGCCGCCGCCGAGGTGGTCGGATCGAGCCCGGGCGGCTCCAGCGTGATGCCGATGACGGCGCTGTCCTTGCGGGACTGGGCTGCGGCGAGCGTCGCGGCGCACAACAGCAGCGTGGCGGTGGTCTTGAGGGCTGGATGCATCGGAAGATGGTAGCCCGGAAGTCGCTACGCGGCGGCGACCAGCGCGCGGGTGTACGGGTGCTGCGGCGACCGGAACACCTCGTCCGACGCCCCGCGCTCGACCACCTCGCCGCCGCGCATCACCAGCACCTCCTCGCACAGGTGGTCGACCACCGCGAGGTCGTGGCTGATCAGCAGGTAGGTCATGCCGAAGCGCTGCTGCAGGTCGGTCATCAGGTTCAGCACCTGCGCTTGCACAGAGACGTCGAGCGCGCTGACCGGCTCGTCGGCGACGATCAGTTTCGGCCGCGTCACCAGCGCCCGCGCGATCGCGATGCGCTGGCGCTGGCCGCCGGARAACTCGTGCGGATGCCGCGCGGCATCCGACGCCCGCAGCCCGACCGCCTCCAGCGCCTCGGCCACCTGCCCGACCGCATCAGGCGTACCGTCGGGCAGCGGCTCGGCGACGATGCGCCCGACCCGCTGCCGCGGATCGAGCGACCCGTACGGATCCTGGAACACCATCTGGAAGCCGCGCCGCGCCGCGCGCAACCCGGCCGGCGCCAGCGCATTCAGGTCGCGGCCGTCGAACAGCACCCGGCCGCTGCTCGGCGGCTCCAGCGCCATCGCGATGCGCGCGAGCGTCGACTTGCCCGAGCCCGATTCGCCGACGATCCCGAGGTTGCACCCGGCCCGCACCGCCAGGCTCACGCCGCRCAGCGCGTCGACCACCGGCGCCGGCTGCAGCAGCCGTTCGCGCGGCAGCGTGTAGCGCCGCGTCACCTGCTCCAGCGCAAGCAGCGGCGCCTCGCCGACCCCGGCGCTCACGTCAACAGTTGGCGCGCCGCGAGGCTGCGCATCAGCGCGGTCAGCCCGAAGCGCCACGGCGCGATCTCGTCGCAGCGGCGCACCCGGTTCACCAGCGCACCGAACGCCGGCGACGAGACCGTGACCACGTCGCCCACCACGTGCGTGAAGCCCTGGCCCGGGCCCAGCCGGTCCTGCGTCGGCGCGAGCATGGTGCCGAGGAACAGCATCAGCCCGTCCGGGTACTGGTGGTGCGGGCCGATCGCCTGCGCCGCCAGGTCGAGCGGATCGCGGCTGATCTTCGCGAGCGTGTCGCGGCCCTCGACGCGGAAACCGTCCGGCCCCGCCACATGCAGCGCGATCTCGCAGCGGCGCAGGTCGTCGATGCCGAAGTGCGCGTCGAACAGCCGGATGAACGGCGCCATCGCGCACGAGGCGTTGTTGTCCTTGGCCTTGCCCAGCAGCAGCGCGCTGCGGCCCTCGAAATCGCGCAGGTTCACGTCGTTGCCGAGCGTCGCGCCGCGCACCCGGCCGCGGCTGTCGATCGCGAGCACCACCTCGGGCTCCGGGTTGTTCCACGACGAGCCGGGGTGCAGCCCGACATCGGCGCYGGTCCCCACCGCGGCCATCGGCGGCGCCTTCGTGAACACCTCGGCGTCCGGCCCGATGCCCACCTCCAGGTACTGCGACCAGGCGCCCTGCGCGATCAGCACCTCCTTGACCTGGGCCGCCTGCGGCGAGCCGGGCACGATGCCGGCCAGGTTGTCGCCGAGGATGCCGGTCAGCGAGCGGCGGATCTTGTCGGCGCGCGAGGCATCGCCGCGCGCCTGCTCCTCGATCACCCGCTCCAGCAGGCTCGCGATGAAGGTGACGCCGCTCGCCTTCACCGGCTGCAGGTCGCACGGCGCCATCAGCCAGGCCTGGGTGCCGTCGCGCAGCGATTCGTCGCTGTTGGCGAGCGCCGCCTCGTACGACGCGATGCGCGGCGCCTGCCCGGTGCGCAGCGCCGACTGCACCGAGAACACCGGGTCGTCGAGTTCCAGCAGCTGGCTGCTGGTGGCAGCGACGGTGGACAAATCATGCAGGTCATCGCCGGTCAGCGTGACCAGCGTCGGCCCGCTGCCGGGCACCCACAGGCGGCCGACCAGCGTGGCGTGCCGGGCGTCGTGGGGCAGCGATTCGGCGACGGGCATCGGCAGGGGGGGAAAGTGGAGGGTCATGGAGGCTCTCGACAGGGTTGGCAGGGTGGCGGCGTTGACAGGGCAGAAGGGTTTGTCCCGCTGAAGCTTTCGGGGCAGGCGCTTACGATGAGAATCCGCGCTGTCCCACGAAGACACGAAGGAAGTCCCGATGCTCAAGACGATATCGCCGCTGCTCACGCCCGACGCGCTGCACGCGCTGGCCAGCATGGGCCACGGCGACGACTTGGCGATTGTGGACGCGAATTTCCCCGCCGCCCAGGTGGCCCGCCAGTCCGGTGCGCGGCTGGTGCAGATCACCGGCGCCGACGCACCGGCCGTGCTGGCGGCGCTGCTGCCGCTGTTCCCGCTCGACACCTTCGTGCCGCAATGCGCCTGGACGATGCAGGTGGTGGGTGATTCCCGCGCGGTGCCGCCGCCGGTGGCCGAATTCCGCAAGCTGCTGCACACCGCCGGCGAGCGCGAGCCGGCCACGCTGGAGCGCTTCGCGTTCTACGAGCAGGCGCAACGCGCCTTCCTGATCCTGCGCAGCGGCGAGCAGCGCAAGTACGGCAACCTGATCCTGCGCAAGGGGGTGGTGTCCACCGACTGACGTTTTCCATCGGGTCTGGCGCGAGGGGAGCCGCGCCGTCATCGCTCCCACTGACGGGAGAAGACCATGACGATTCCTGCCGCATCCGCCTCGTTCCACGGCATCTGGCCGGCGCTGCTGACGCCGCTGAAGCCCGACCTCGGCATCGACCTGCACCGCTTCGGGCTGCACGCCCGCTCGCTGATCCACGCCAAGGGCTGCGGCGGCGTCGTGCCGTTCGGCACCACCGGCGAGGGGCCGGCGTTCTCGGTCGCCGAGCGCCGCGACGCGGTCGACGCGCTGGTCGGCGAAGGGGTGCCGGGGTCGCAGATCCTGGTGTCGACCAGTTGCGCCGCGCTGCCCGACACGCTGGCGCTGACGCGCCATGCGCTCGGCATCGGCGCGCACGGCTGCCTGATGATGCCGCCGTTCTACCTGAAGGGCGGTGGCCACCAGGTGACCGACCAGGGCGTGATCGACAGCTACCGCCAGGTGATCGACGGCGCGGCCGACGACCGGCTGCGGCTGTACCTGTACCACATCCCCCAGGTCAGCGGCGTCGGGCTGTCGCGCAAGGTCGTCGAGACGCTGAAGCGGCTGTACCCGCAGACCATCGTCGGCATCAAGGACAGCAGCGGCGACACCGCGCACACGCTGGCGCTGGCCGATGCGTTCAACGAGACGCTGATGGTGACCGCCGGCCACGAGCCCGACCTGCCCGAGCTGGCCCGCCGCGGCAGCACCGGCGCCATCAGCGGGCTGGCCAACTTCATGCCGCACGTGGTGCAGCGGCTGGCCGGCCGGCCCGATGCGCCGAACACCCCGCACGACGTGTCGCGCGTGCGGCTGCTGCTGGCGATGCTCGGCCCTTACGCGCTGACACCCGCTTTGAAGGGCATCATGTCGGCCCTGAGCGGCGAACCCGGCTGGTTGCGGGTGCGCGCGCCGCTGGTGGCGCTGACGCTCGACCAGATGCACACGCTGCAGCATGCGCTGAAGCCGATCGCGCTGGACCTCGACGTCGACTGAGACTGATCCGAACAAGGAAGCTGGAGACTGCATGATTGTTGATTCACGGCGCCGCCGCCTGGCGGCCGGCCTGGTGTTGTCCGGCGCGGGGTTGTCCGGCGTGTCTGCGCCGTGGGCGCGTGCCGCCGGCAAGACGCTGCTGCGCATCTCGACCCCCGCGGTGCCGGACGACTGGCACGCGAAGATGTGGACGGTCTTCAAGGATGCGCTCGAGCAGTCGGCCCCCGGCGAGTTCGAGGTGCAGGTCAACCTGAACGCGGCGCTGTTCAAGCAGGGCACCGAGCCGGCGGCGATGGCGCGCGGCAACCTGGAGCTGGCGTCGATCTCGGCCTTCGACATCGCGAAGCTGCTGCCGGAGTTCTCGATCTTCACCGCCGGCTACATGCTGCGCGACCCGCAGCACCAGCAGAAGGTGTTCAACGGGCCGATCGGCGACGAGGCGTTCCAGCGCGTCTCGGACAAGCTCGACGTGACGGTGCTCGCCACGGCCTACCTCGGCACGCGCCAGCTCAACCTGCGCGACACGCGCAAGGTGGTGGTGCCGGCCGACCTGAAGGGCGTGAAGCTGCGCATGCCGGGCTCGAAGGACTGGCTGTTCCTCGGCGAGGCGCTGGGGGCCACGCCGACGCCGCTGGCCTTCGGCGAGGTCTACCTGGGCCTGAAGACCGGCACCATCGACGGCCAGGACAACCCGCTGTCCACCGTGCGCGCCGCCAAGTTCTACGAGGTGACGAAGCAGCTGGTGCTGACGGGCCACCTGGTCGACGGCCTGTTCATCGCGGTCGCCAACAAGACCTGGAACGCGGCGAACCCGGCGCAGCGCCAGAAGCTGAAGGCGGCGGCGCAGGCGGCGGCGCGCTGGAACAACGAGAACCGCCTGAAGGAAGAGGCGCAGCTGGTCGACTTCTTCCGGCAGCAAGGCCTGCAGGTGACGACGCCCGACGTGGCCGCGTTCCGCCGCACGGTGCAGCAGGCGTATGCCGCGTCGGAGCAGGCGAAGTCGTGGCCGAAGGGGATGCTCGAGCGCATCAACGGGGTCGCCTGATGCGCAGCTGGCTGAAACGCGGCGCCGAGGCGGTCGGCGGCGGTCTCTTCGTGCTGCTGTTCCTCGTGTTCCTGGTGCAGATCGTCGCGCGCTTCGGCTTCGACCGGCCGCTGCCGTGGACCGACGAGCTGGCGGTGGTGCTGTACGTCTGGGTGATCCTGTGGTCGACCGCGTTCGTCGTGCCGCAGCGCGAGCACGTGGCCTTTGACCTGGTCTACAACGCGATGCCGGCCGGTGTGCGGCGGGTGTTCCGCGGCCTCGCGGCGCTGCTGTTCGGCGGCCTCGCGCTGTGGGCGCTGCCGGCCAGCTGGGACTACATCCGGTTCATGGCGCGCGAGGGCACGCCGGTGCTCGGGCTGCCGTTCATGGCGGTGTTCCTGCCGTTCGCGCTGATGCTGGTGGGGGTGGTGGCGCGCAGCGCGCACACGCTGTGGCGCATCGCACGCGGGCTCGACCATGAGTTGAGCGGCGAGGTGAAGGCATGACGGCGGCGCTGTGGGCGCTGATCGGCGTGCTGGTCGCCGGCTTCGTGCTGCGCGCGCCGATCGGCTTCTCGATGATCGGCAGCGGCATCGCCTACCTGGTCGTCAAGGGGCAGGACGTCGGCCTCGCGGCCGAGCAGGTGCTGAACGGGCTCTACAACAGCTACGTGCTGCTGGCGGTGCCGCTGTTCATCTTCGCGGCCAACCTGATGAATGCCGGCACCATCAGCGAGCGCATCTTCGACTTCTGCCGCATCCTGGTCGGGCGGCTGCGTGGCGGGCTGGCCCAGGTCGACATCCTGGTCAGCGTGGTGTTCTCCGGCATGAGCGGCAGCGCGATCGCCGATGCGGCCGGGCCGGGGCTGGTGACGATCCGCCAGATGCTGAAGAAGCCGGAGTACACGCSCGGYTTCGCCGGCGCGGTGGTGGTGGCSAGCGCGACGCTCGGGCCGATCATCCCGCCGTCGATCCCGATGGTGATCTATGCGCTGGTGTCGGGCAGCTCGGTCGGCGCGCTGTTCCTCGGCGGCGTGGTGCCGGGCGTGCTGATGGCGCTGCTGATGATGGGCGTGGTGCAGGTCATCGCGACGCGGCGCAACATGCCGCGCGAGGACAAGGTGCCGCTGCGCGAGTGGCCGGCCATCCTGTGGCGCGGCGCGCTGCCGCTGTCGCTGCCGGTGCTGCTGCTGACGGGCATCTACACCGGCATCTTCACGCCCACCGAGGCGGCCGCGGTGGCGGCCTTGCATGCGCTGGTGCTGGCCGGCGTCGTCTACCGCGCGCTGAGCTGGCGCACGCTGTGGAGTGTGGTGATGGAGTCGACGCGTTCGAGCGCGGTGATCACGATGATCCTGGCCGGCGCGTTCATGATGAACTACGCGTTCACCGCCGAGGGCGTGCCGCAGTCGCTCGCGGCGTGGATGGCGGGCTTCGACCTCGGGCGCACCTCGTTCCTGCTGCTGGTGAACCTGCTGTTCCTGGTGCTCGGCTGCTTCATGGACATCTCGGTGCTGCTGCTGGTGTTCGTGCCGATCCTGCTGCCGATGGTGAAGTCGCTGGGCATCGACCTGGTGCACTTCGGCGTGGTGATCGTGCTGAACATGATGATCGGGCTGATCCACCCGCCGTTCGGCATGCTGCTGTTCGTGACGAACGCGCTGACCGGCATCCCGATCCGCGACATGCTGCGCGAGGGCTGGCTGTTCATCGTGATGCTCTTGCTGCTGCTGCTGGCGATGACGCTGTTCCCGCAGATCGTGCTGTGGCTGCCGCAGTCGATGGGGTACCGCTGACGGCGTCGATCCTGATGCACCGCGCGGCGTGATCGCCACCCACGCCGACAGGCGTTGGCAAGCCCGCCCGGCAGGCCTCTACCACCCACCCGCAGCGATCCGCGAACGGGCACCCCGCCGGCCACTCGCCCAGCGCAGGCACCCTCCCCGGGATCGTTGCGAGCCGCGCTCCCCGCGGCGCCCCCAGCCGCGGCCGCGCGCCGACCAGCCCGCGGGTGTATGGATGCGCCGGCGCTGCCAGCACCTGCGCGCCGGGGCCCTCCTCGACCACCGTCCCGCCGTACATCACCAGCACGCGCTCGACGCTGCGCGCCATCAGGTCGAGGTCGTGCGAGATCAGCAGCAAGGCCATGCCGCTGTCGGCGACCAGCGTACCGATCAGCGCCAGGATCTCGCGCTGCAGCGTCGCGTCGAGCGCGGTGGTCGGCTCGTCGGCGATCAGCAGCTCCGGCCCGCAGGCCAGTGCCGTCGCGATCATCACGCGCTGGCGCTGCCCGCCCGACAGCTGGTGCGGTCGCGCATCGAGCCGCTGCGCCGCCTGCGGCAACTGCACGCGGTCGAGCAGGCGCAGCGCCTCGGCGCGCGCGCTGCGCGCGTCCAGCCCGCGGTGCACGCGCAGCGGTTCCGACACCGTGCGCCACAGCGGCTGCAGCGGGTCGAGCGCCGTCATCGGCTCCTGGAACACCATCGCGATGCGCCGCCCGCGCAAGCCGCACAGCGCCGCATCGTCGAGGCCCACCAGCTCCTGCCCGTCGAAGCGGATGCTGCCGCCCGCACGCGCCGCGTCCGGCAGCAGGCCCATCAGCGCCAGTGCCGTCATCGACTTGCCGCAACCGCTCTCGCCGATCAGGCCCAGCGTGCGGCCACGCGCCAGCGTGAAGTCGACCCCGCGTACCGCCTCCACCGGCCCGTGTGCCGACGGCAGGCTCACGCGCAGGTCGCGGACCTCGAGCAGCGCGCCCGTCATCGGCGCTGCCCCTCGAGGCGCGGGTCCAGCAGGTCGCGCAGCCCGTCGCCGACCAGGTTCAGCCCCAGCACCGCGAGCGCGATCGCGATGCCCGGGTACAGCGCCAGGTGCGGCGCCTGGTACATCATCTCCTGCGCCTCGTTCAGCATGCGCCCCCAGCTCGGCTGCGGCGGCCGCACGCCCAGGCCCAGGTAGCTGAGCGCCGCCTCGGCCAGGATCGCGACCGCGAACTGGATCGTCACCTGCACGATCAGCGGCGCCGCGATGTTCGGCAGCACGTGGTCGAGCGTGATCTGCCGGCGGCTGCGCCCGCAGGCGCGCGCGGCCAGCACGAAATCGCGCGACCACACCGCGCCGGCGGCCGAGCGGCTGATGCGCGCGAACACCGCCGCGTTGAACACCGCGATCGCCGCCACCGCGGTGACGATTCCCGGCCCGGCCAGCGCGGCCAGCATCAGCGCGGTCAGCAGCGCCGGGAACGCGAAGCTGAAATCGGCGCTGCGCATCAGCAGCGCATCGAGCCAGCCGCGCCGGGCCGCGCCGAGCAGGCCGATCGCCGTGCCGAGCAGCGCGCCGGTCCCGACCGCGGCCACGCCGACCAGCAGCGAGGTGCGGGCGCCGGCGATCAGCAGCGACGCGATGTCGCGCCCCAGGCTGTCGGTGCCGAGCCAGTGCGCGGCGGACGGCAGCAGCAGCTTGTTCGGGATGTCGATCTCGGTCGGCGGGTAGGGCGTCCCGACGAATGACAGCCCCACCGCAGCGAGCCACAGTCCGACCAGCACGCAGCCGGCGACGAAGCTCGGGTGGCGTTTCATCGCGGCCTTCATCGATGGATTGCCTTCAGCCGCGGATCGATCGCGACCAGCACCAGGTCGACCGCGAAGTTGATCGCGATCACCGCGGCGGCGAACAGCATCACCACGTTCTGCACCACCAGCAGGTCGCGGTTCGCGATCGCCTGGAACACCAGCAGACCGAGCCCGGGTAGCGCGAACACCTTCTCGACGACGATCGCGCCGGTCAGCAGGTTCGCGAACTGCAGCCCCATCACCGTGAGCACCGGCACCAGCGCGTTGCGCAGCACATGCCGCCACAGCACCGCGCGCCGGCCGAGGCCCTGCGCGCGCGCGCTGCGCACGAAATCCTCGCGCATCACCTCGAGCACCGCGCTGCGCGTCACGCGCGCGAGGATCGCGGCCTGCACCGCGGCCAGCGCGACGGCCGGCAGCAGCAGCGAGCGCAGCGCCGCGGCCGGGCCTTCGTCCCAGCCGGCAAATCCGCCCGCGGGAAACCACTGCAGCTTCACCGCGAACACCAGGATCAGCAGGATCGCGAACCAGAAACTCGGCACCGCCATGCCGAGCTGGCTGAAGGCCATCACGCCGGCATCGCCGAGCCGGCGGTGGCGCGATGCGGCGAACACGCCGAGTGCCAGCGCGAACACCGTCGTCAGCACCATGGCGATCAGTGCGAGCGGCACGGTGACGAGCAGCCGCTCGGCCAGCAGCTCGGCGATCGGCGCGTCGTACGCGACGCTGCGGCCCAGCTCGCCGCTCGCCAGGCCGCGCAGCCAGTGGCCGTAGCGCACGAGCGGCGGCTGGTCGAGCCCGAGCTGCTGCGCCAGCGCCGCGGCCGCCTCCGGCGTCGCGCCGGTCTCCAGCCGGACGTCGACCGCGCTGCCCGGCAACAGCGCGAGCACCGCGAAGATCAACGCCGAGGCCGCCAGCAGCGTGGCGATGAAGGCGGCGCAGCGCCTGAAGAGAAAGGGTCCGATGACCAGTCGCCTCGCACTACATGGAGATCAAGCGGACGCCGTGGAACCGGCTTTGCCGGGCCACTGGCGGCGCCCCCTTGAGGGGGTGGCGCGAAGCGCCTCCGGGGGTGGGCGTCATAGATTGAAGATCTTGCCGGGGTTCATGATGTTCTTCGGGTCGAGCGCGCGCTTGACGGTGCGCATCATGTCGACCGCGCCGGCACCGGCCTCGCTGACCAGGAAGCCCATCTTGTGCAGCCCGATGCCGTGCTCGCCGGTGCAGGTGCCGTCCAGCCGCAGCGCGCGCTGCACCAGCTGCAGGTTCAGCCGCTCGGCGGTCTCGCGCTCCTCCGGCTTGTCGGGGTCGATCAGGTAGGCGAGGTGGAAGTTGCCGTCGCCGACGTGGCCGACGATGTAGTACATCAGCCCCGAAGCCTCGACCTCGGCGACGCTCTCGTTGATGCACTCGGCCAGCCGCGAGATCGGCACGCAGGTGTCGGTGGTCACGGTGCGGCTGCCGGGCTTCATCTGCAGCCCGGCGAAGTAGGCGCGGTGGCGCGCGCTCCACAGCTTCGTGCGCTCCTCCGGCGTGGTCGCCCACTGGAAGCCCTCGCCGCCGAACTCGCCGGCGATCTCCTGCACCGTGGCGGCCTGCTCGGCCACGCTCGCCTCGCTGCCGTGGAACTCCATCAGCAGCAGCGGCACCTCGGGCAGCGTCAGCTTGTCGTGCCGGTTCACCGCGCGCACCGCGTTGGCGTCGAGCAGTTCGCAGCGCGCGATCGGCACGCCCATCTGGATCAGCTGGATGGTGGTGCGCACCGCGGCGTCGATGCTCGGGAAGCTGCAGGTGGCGGCCGAGATCGCCTCGGGCAGCGGGTACAGCTTCAGCGTGATCTCGGTCATCACGCCCAGCGTGCCTTCGCTGCCGACCATCAGGCGCGTCAGGTCGTAGCCGGCCGACGACTTGCGCGCCCGCGTGCCGGTGTGGATCACCTCGCCCTGCGGCGTGACGACGGTGAGCGCGAGCACGTTGTCGCGCATCGTGCCGTAGCGCACGGCGTTGGTGCCGCTGGCGCGGGTGGCGCTCATGCCGCCGAGCGTCGCATCGGCGCCGGGGTCGATCGGGAAGAACAGCCCGGCATGGCGGATCTCGGTGTTCAGCTGCATGCGGGTGACGCCGGCCTGCACGGTGACGGTGAGGTCCTCGGGGCGCACCGAGACGATGGCGTTCATGCGCGTCAGGTCGATGCTGACGCCGCCCTGCACCGCGAGCAGGTGGCCTTCGAGCGATGAGCCGGCGCCGAACGGGATCACCGGCACGGCATGGCGGTCGGCCAGCTTCACCACCTCGGCGACCTCGTCGGTGCTCTCGCAATACACCACCACCTCGGGCGGCGGCACGTCGAACGGCGACTCGTCGCGGCCGTGCTGCTGGCGCACCGCCAGCGCCGTCGAGCAGCGCTCGCCGAAGCGGACCCGCAACGCCTCGACCATCTCGGCGGGAACCGGCCGCGGATCGAGCTGCGGCAGCAGGTGGGCGGGGATGGGAGCGTTCATGGGCGGGGTCTCCGACAACGGAAGAGAGATTCTGCACCCTAGAATCTGCGACCCCCACAGACAAGGCCTCCGTGTCGCTGGATACGCTGACCACCGCTGAAACCCCCGAAGGCATCGCGCTGTCGCTGAGGCCGGCCGGCCTGGTGCCGCGCGTGCTGGCGTTCGCGGCCGATTTCGGCATCCGCGTCGTGATGTTCTTTGCGCTGTCGGCGCTGCTGGGCCTGGGCGGCGGCCTGGGGGCCGGGCTGCAGCTGATGATGTATTTCCTGCTCGAATGGTTCTACCCGGTGGTGTTCGAGCTGGCGCTGGCCGGTGCCACGCCGGGCAAGCGCATGCTGGGCCTGCGCGTCGTGATGGACTCCGGGCTGCCGGTGACGCCCGCCGCGTCGATCATCCGCAACCTGCTGCGCGCGGCCGACTTCATGCCGCTGCTGTACGGCTTCGGCCTGCTCGCGATGCTGTGGCGGCCCGATTTCAAGCGCCTCGGCGACATGGCCGCCGGCACGCTGGTGGTGCATGCCGGCAGCGTCGAGTTGCACGGCGCGCTGCCCGACGCACCGCCGCGCGCGCCGGCCCGGCCGCTCGCACTGCGCGAGCAGGCGGCCATCGTCAACTGGGCGATGCGCGGCCAGCGGCTCACGCCGGCCCGCTTCGACGAGCTGGCGGTGCTGGCCCGCTCGGCGACCGATGCCGGGGCCGGTGCGCCTGACGCCACGCAGCGCCTGCTCGGCGTCGCGCACTGGCTGCTCGGCCGCCGCGGGGACGCCGCCCGATGACGCCGCTGCAGTTCGAGGCCGCGTACACGCCGCTGTGGGACGAGCTGCAGGCGATGCTCGACCGCGTGGAGGGCGCGCGCCCGCGCCAGAAGAAAGACCAGCAGGCCGACAAGAAGGCGCGCACCAAGGTCAAGCCCGCGCCGATCGACGGCGCCCGCCTCAGCGTGCTGTACCGCCGCGCCTGCGAGCACCTGGCGCTGGCGCAGGCGCGCGCCTACCCGATCGGCCTGACGCAGCGCCTGGAGCAGCTCACGCACCGCGCGCACCAGCTGATCTACCGCCGCCACGAGCCGGGCTTCGGCATCGGGCGGCTGCGCCGGCTGCTGCTGGTCGACATCCCGCAGAGCGTGCGCGCGCACCGCGGCTACCTGCTGGTGGCGGCGCTGCTGTTCATCGTGCCGACGCTGCTCGTCGGCTGGGCCTGCTGGCGCGACCCCGGCTTCATCCTGCACCTGATGGACGCCCAGCAGGTGCGCAACTTCGACCAGATGTACGGCCCTGGCGCCGACCCGATCGGCAAGCCGCGCAGCGCCGAGACCGACTGGCAGATGTTCGGCTACTACATCCAGCACAACATCGGCATCGGCTTCCAGTGCTTCGCGGCGGGGCTGTTCGGCGGCATCGGCAGCGCGTTCTTCCTGGTCTTCAACGGGCTGCAGGGCGGCGCGGTGGGTGGCTACCTGACGGCGCGCGGCCACGGCGAGGCGTTCTACTCGTTCATCGTCACGCACTCGGCCTTCGAGCTGACCGCCATCGTGATGTCCGGCGCCGCCGGGCTGCGGCTCGGCCACGCGCTGATCGCGCCGGGCCGCCGCACGCGGCTGGAGGCGCTGCGGCATGCGTCGTCGCACGCCATCGTCGTGATGTACGGCGTGATCGCGTTCCTGCTGATCGCTGCCGCGGTCGAGGCCTTCTGGTCGTCGGCCCGCTGGGTCGAGCCGCAGGTCAAGTACGGCGTCGGCGCGGCCTGCTGGGCGCTGGTGATCGCCTACCTCGGCTGGCAGGGCCGGCCGCGCCGCGCCGCCGATGAGAAGGGCCTGGATGCAGGTTGATGCGATCGCCGTCGAGCTGCGCCCGCGCCCGATGCACGAGGCCGGCGACCTGGGCGTGCGCCTGGTGCAGGCCCATGCGCGTTCGGTGTGGGCGACCTGCACGCCGGTGTTCGCCGCGGTGTTCCTGCTCGCGCTGTCGAGCGTCGAGATCGCGAGCTGGCTGCCCAGCGTGCTGATCTTCTGGCTCAAGCCCTGGATGGACCGCAGCGTGCTGTTCGTGCTGTCGCGCGCGGCCTTCGGCCAGTCGACCCGCTTCGCCGACCTGTGGCGCGCGCAGCGCGAGGTCTGGTGGAGTCAGCTGTTCACCAGCCTGACGTGGCGGCGCCTGTCGCCGTGGCGCTCGTACACGCAGCCGATCTACCAGCTCGAAGGCCAGCGCGGCAAGGCGCGGCGGCAGCGGCGCGCACTGATGCTGCGCGCGCAGCGCGGGCCGGCCGGCATGATGCACCTGGCGTTCGCGCATGCCGAGGCCTTCCTCGGGATCGGGCTGATGGCCTTCATCGCGCTGCTGCTGCCCGAGGGGCTGCGCAGCATGGCGTGGGACTGGTTCACCGGCGGCAGCCTGTCGTCGTCGTTCGCCACCGCCAGCGGCTATGCACTGGTGGTGCTGATGCTCGAGCCGTTCTATGTCGGTGCCGGCTTCGCGATGTACCTGAACCGCCGCGTGCAGCTCGAGGCCTGGGACATCGAGCAGGAGTTCCGCCGTGCGTTCTAGCGCTGCGTGGGGGTTGGCGCTGGCCTTGCTGGGGGCCCAGGTGCAGGCCCAGCAGGTGCCGGCTGATGTGGCGGCGCCGGCGGCTTCGGCCATCGTGGTCCCGGTGGCCGCGGACGGCCGCCCATCGCGCGACGCGGTCGAGGYCGAGCTGGCCACGCTGCGCGCCGACCCGCGTTTCGGCGGCACGCAGAAGCAGAAGACCTGGCGCTTCAAGGAGCGCGATTCGGAGGCGAAGAAGTCCGAGCCGCCGTCCGGCATGCCGGCCTGGTTCAAGTGGCTGGGCGAGTTCGGGCGCTGGATGACCGCGGCCGGGCGACTGGTCGTGTGGGCGATCGGTGCGGTGCTGGTGGCGGTGCTGATCGTCGGGCTGCGCTACTGGATCCGCGAACGCGCCGGTGCGCTGCCGCAGCGCGCCGCCCCGTTGCCGAGCCACGTGCGCGACCTCGACATCCGCCCGGAGAGCCTGCCCGACCGGATCGGCGCGGCCGCCGCGGCGCTGTGGCAGCGCGGCGAGCAGCGGGCCGCGCTGTCGTTGCTGTACCGCGGCGCCTTGTCGCGCCTGGTGCATGTGCATGCGCTGCCGATCCGCGCTGCCAGCACCGAGGGCGAGTGCGTGGCGCTGGCGCGCGCGCGGCTGCGCGCCGAGCCGGCCGGGTACGTCGCGCGGCTGGTCGGTGCGTGGCAGCTGGCGGTGTATGGCGCGCGGCTGCCGCAGACCGACGAGGTGCTGGCGCTGTGCAGCGAGTTCGACGCGCGCCTGCAGGCGCCGGCCCCGGTGGCGGAGGCCGCATGACGCTGCTGACCCGCGACAACCTGCTGCGCGCCGGCATCGCCGCGGTGCTGGTCGGTGGCCTGCTGTGGCTCGCGTCGTGCACCGAGTGGGTCGAGGTCGACACGGCGAAGCCGCCGTCGCCCGAGGCCGCGAAGAACGACATGCTCGCGCTGGAAGACCTGGCGCGCCGGCTCGGTGCGACGGTCGAGCGGCCGACCGACCTGGCGCAGATGCCGCCGGCCGGCGCCACCGTCTACCTCGCGACCTGGCAGTGGGGCATCTTTCCCGGCCGCGGTGAGCGGCTGCGCGACTGGGTGGCCGATGGCGGTCAACTGGTGGTGCCGGCGACTGACCTGGCCGAGTCGGAGCTCGGCAGCTGGCTGCCGGTGCGCATCGTCAAGCCTGTCAAGCCGGCGGCGCCGCACGCGGCATCGGGGGCGCGCACGACGGAAGATCCGGACGACGAGGATGAAGACGAGGATGAGGAGGCGCCTGCAGTACCCGCGGCGCAGGCCTCGCGCCCGGCGGCCRGCGGCTCGCCCGACGTCAAGCGCATCGTGAAGCAGCTGCAGGAAGGCCCGCCGTGCCGCTCGGTGGCCGAGCCGGACGCGGTGGCGCCGGCCTTCCCGCCATCGCGCCGCTTCATGAGCTGCGCCCACCCGCCGTGGCCGCGCATCCAGGCCAAGGGGCCGGCAGCCTGGCAGCTCGATGCCGAGAGCGGCATCGAGGTGCTGCGCGTGCCGCACGGCCGGGGCAGCGTCACCGTGTTGGCCGGCTGGGACCTGCGCGGCAACCGGATGCTGACGCGCGGCGACAACGGCCTGATCGCCGCGGCCGCGCTGCAGCTGCGCCCCGGGCAGCGGCTGTGGATCATCGACCAGGAATCGCGCACGCCGCTGACGAGCTGGCTCTGGCGCGCCGGCGCGGCGGCGCTGCTGCTGTCGGGCCTCGCGCTGCTGCTGGCCTGGTGGCGCGCCGCGCCGCGCTTCGGCCCGCTGACGGTGCCGACGCCGCCCGGCCGCCGCTCGATGGTCGAGCAGGTCACCGGCACCGCGCGCTTCCTGTGGCGCCACGGCCCGCTCGGCCTGCACGCGGCGCAGGTGCGTGCGCTCGACGAGACTGCGCGCCTGCATGTGATGCGCTACGACGATCTGGAGCGCAGCGCCCGTGCGTCGGCGATCGCGAAGCTGACCGGGCTGGACGCCGCGGCGCTCGGCCTCGCGCTCGACCGCGGCATTCCGCGCCGCCGCATCGACCTGCCGCCCGTGCTCGAACTGTTGGAAACCGCACGCCGCCGGCTGGCCGCACCGCACACCGCTTCCTGAGGACCCTCCATGCAGATCAAACCCACCGACCTGACCCGTGCCGCCGAGCTGCTGAACGAACTGCGCAGCGAGGTCGGCAAGGCCGTCGTCGGCCAGCAGCAGGCAGTGGACCAATGCCTGGTCGCGCTGATGGCCAGCGGCCACGTGCTGATCGAGGGCGTGCCCGGCCTCGGCAAGACCTTGCTTGCGCGCACGCTGGCGAAGTCGCTGTCGCTGAACTACGCGCGCGTGCAGTTCACGCCCGACCTGATGCCGTCGGACATCACCGGCCATGCGGTGCTGGAGGCGCGCGCGGACGAGGGCTCGCCGGTCGGCGCGCTGCGCGTGCACCGCGGGCCGGTCTTCACCAACCTGCTGCTGGCCGACGAGRTCAACCGCGCGCCGGCCAAGACGCAGAGCTCGCTGCTGGAGGTGATGCAGGAGTACCAGGTGACGATCGAGGGGCAGACGCTGCCGCTGGACAAGCCGTTCATGGTGCTCGCGACGCAGAACCCGGTCGACACCGAGGGCACCTACCCGCTGCCCGAGGCGCAGCTCGACCGTTTCCTGTTCAAGATCGACATCGGCTACCCGTCGCAGGACGAGGAGACCGCGATCGTGCGCCGCACCACCGAGCAGCTGGCCGGCGACCAGCTGCCACTCGACGCGATCACGCCGCGGCTGGACGAGCGCTCGGTGCTCGCGCTGCAGCGCCTGGTGTCGTTCATCCGCGTCGACGACAAGGTGCTCGACTACGCGGTGCGGTTGGCCCGGGCGACGCGCGTGTGGCCGGGCCTGTCGGCCGGTGCCGGCCCGCGCGGCGCGATCGCGCTGGTGCGTGCGGCGCGCGCGACCGCGATGATGCAGGCGCGCGATTTCGTGACGCCCGACGACGTGAAGCAGCATGCGCTGCCGGCCCTGCGCCACCRCGTGATGCTGGCGCCCGATGCGCAGCTCGAAGGCCGCGCGCTCGGCGAGCTGCTGGCCGCGATGGTCGACAGCGTGGCCGCGCCGCGCCTGTGAACGGCCGCCGATGCGCCTGCGCCTGATCCCGAGCCGCGCCGCCGTGATGGCGGTGGCTGCCGCCGCGCTCGCGAGTGCCGTGGCGCTGCTGGCCGGCGTGCCGTCGGCATGGGTGTCGGTTGCGGCAGGCGTGCTCGCGGCCGCGGGGCTGGCCTGGGCGCTGGCCGACCTGTGGCACACGCGCCGCAGCTGGGC
>NZ_JBFUCB010000041.1:0-20583 GCF_056405435.1 Rhizobacter sp. P1_G5
GCTCTCGTTCACGTCGCCGAGCGGCGTGGAGGTGCCGTGCGCGTTCAGGTACTGGATCTGGTCAGGGTTGAGCCCGGCGTTGCGCAGCGCCGCCTTCATCGAGCGCTTGGGCCCGTCGACGTTCGGCGCCGTCATGTGGAAGGCATCCGCACCCATGCCGAAGCCGACCAGCTCCGCATAGATCTTCGCGCCGCGCTTCTTCGCGTGCTCGTATTCCTCGAGCACCACGACGCCGGCGCCTTCGCCGAGCACGAAGCCGTCACGGTCCCTGTCCCACGGACGCGAGGCCGTGGCCGGGTCGTCGTTGCGCGTGGACAGCGCACGCGCCGCCGCGAACCCGCCGATGCCCAGCGGCGACACCGTCGATTCGGCGCCCCCCGCGACCATCACGTCGGCATCGCCGTACTCGATCAGGCGACCGGCTTCGCCGATGCAGTGCAGGCCCGTGGTGCAGGCCGTCACGATCGCGAGGTTGGGCCCCTGGAAGCCGAACTTGATCGAGACGTGGCCCGAGATCATGTTGATGATCGAGGCCGGCACGAAGAACGGCGACACGCGGCGCGGACCGCGGTCGACCAGCTCGGCATGGGTTTCCTCGATCATCGGCAGGCCGCCGATGCCCGAGCCCACGAGGCAGCCGATGCGCTCGGCCTCTTCCTCGCTCAGCGCGTCGCCGGTGGGCAGGCCGGCGTCTCGCACCGCCTGCATCGACGCGGCTAGGCCGTAGTGGATGAAGGTGTCCATGTGCCGGGCTTCCTTGGCGGGGAAGTACTCCTCCACCTTGAAGCCCTTCACCTCGCCTGCGAAATGACAGGCAAAGGGCGACGCATCGAACTTGGTGATGGTCGCGATGCCGGAACGCCCGGCCACGATGTTGGCCCACCCCTCGGCCACCGTGTTGCCCACGGGACTGATGAGGCCGAGCCCGGTGATGACGACGCGGCGACGGCTCATGCGATGCTGCTCAGTTGGGAACGAAGGCTCAGGCCTTCTGGTGCTTGACGGCGTAGTCGATCGCCAGCTGCACGGTGGTGATCTTCTCGGCTTCCTCGTCGGGGATCTCGATGCCGAACTCGTCTTCGAGGGCCATCACCAGTTCCACGGTGTCGAGCGAATCAGCGCCCAGGTCTGCCACGAAAGCCTTCTCGTTGGACACATCGGCTTCCGGAACGCCCAGTTGTTCCGCGATGATTTTCTTCACACGTGCTTCGATATCGCTCATGACTCCTCCAGGAGGGTTTGCTGAAACAGCCCGAGATTCTAAGGCTTGCAGGGTGTCGACTCTAAGTCAGGTCTACACGCTGCAAACCAGGTTCCGGTCGGGGCCTTCCGGTCTGTGGGGTGACACGTTCGACGCAGTTCGGCGTCGTTGGCGTCAATTCATGAACATGCCGCCATTGACATGCAACTCCGTGCCGGTGATGTAGCCGGCCTGGGCCGACGCCAGGAAGGCCACCGCATGCGCGATGTCGCTGGCCTGGCCGAGCCGGCCCAGCGGGATCTGTGCCAACAGCCCGGCGGTCTGCTGCTCGGAGAGCTCGCTCGTCATGTCGGTCTGGATGAAGCCCGGCGCGACGCAGTTGACGGTGATGCCGCGGCTGCCGAGCTCGCGTGCCAGCGCGCGCGTCATGCCGGCGACGCCGGCCTTCGATGCCGCGTAGTTGGCCTGGCCGGCGTTGCCGCTCGAGCCGACGACCGACGTGATGTTGATGATGCGGCCGAAACGCTGCTTCATCATCGGGCGGATGACGGCGCGGCTGATGCGGAACACCGCCTTCAGGTTGGTGTCGATCACCGCATCCCAGTCGTCGTCCTTCATGCGCATCGACAAGGTGTCGCGCGTGATGCCGGCGTTGTTGACGAGGACCTGCAGGCCGCCGTGCTCCTTGACGATGGCATCGACCGCCGCCTCGACGCCGGGGCCGTCGTTGACGTTCAGGCACAGGCCGCGGCTGCCGGCGAAGGCCGACAGGGCCTCGCCGATCGCGTCGGCACCGGCCGGCGTCGTCGCGGTGCCGATCACCTTGGCGCCCTGCGCCGCCAGCGCCAGCGCGATGGCGCGGCCGATGCCGCGCGAGGCGCCGGTCACCAGCGCCACCTGGCCTGCCAGCGAGGACTCGTTCTTTGGATCACTCATGCCAACAGACCTTTCGCTTCCAGCAGCGTGGCCGGATCATGGATCGCGGCCGTGACCGCATCGGCATCGATGCGGCGGATCGTGCTGGCCAGCACCTTGCCGGGCCCGCACTCGAAGATGTGGCGGATGCCGCGCGCGCGGATCGCCTGCACCACCTCGACCCAGCGCACCGGCCCGAAGGCCTGGCGCACCAGCGCATCGCGGATGGCGGCCGGATCGTCCTGCACCGCGACATCGATGTTGTTGACGAGCGGGATGCGCGGCGCGTTCAGCGTGACGCCGGCCAGCTTCGCCTTCAATTGCTCGGCGGCCGGGCGCATCAGGCTCGAATGGAAAGGCGCCGACACCGACAGCTGCAACGCGCGCTTGGCGCCCTTGTCCTTCAGCAGGCTGCACGCGAATTCGACGCCGGCCTTGGTGCCGGCGATCACGGTCTGCTTCGGGTCGTTGAAGTTGGCCGCTTCGACGACCTCGCCGGACGCCGCCGCAGCCTCGGCGCAACCGGCGCGCACGACATCGGCATCGAGCCCGAGGATGGCAGCCATGCCGCCCGCACCGACCGGCACCGCCTGCTGCATGGCCTGCGCCCGGAAGCGCACCAGCGGCAACGCATCGGACAGGCTGATGACGCCGGCCGCCACCAGCGCGGCGTACTCGCCGAGCGAGTGGCCGGCCACGGCCGCGGGCTGCAGCCCGGTTTCGGCGAGCCACGCACGCAGGCAGGCGACGCCGGCGGTCAGCATCACCGGCTGGGTGTTCTCGGTCAGGTCGAGCGCTTCCTTCGGGCCGGCATGGATCAGCTGACCCACGTCAACGCCGAGCGCGGCCGAGGCTTCGGCCAGCGTGTCACGCACGGCCGCGTGGCCGCCCCAGGCGTCCAGCATGCCGACGGCTTGCGAGCCCTGGCCAGGAAAGACGAATGCGAACGGAGTCATGTCAGCGCCTTGTAGTCGCGGCAACGCAGATGAAGAGAGAGATCGCGGACGGGCTGCCGAGCGTGTGCTCAGTAGTCGAACAGCACCGCGCCCCAGGTGAACCCGCCACCGACGCCCTCGAGCATCACGGTGTCGCCGCGCTTCACCGTGCCGGCGCGCACCGCGACATCGAGTGCCAGCGGGATCGAGGCGGCGGACGTGTTGCCGTGTTCGTCCACCGTCGCGATCAGCTTGTCCAGCGGCAGCTTCAGCTTCCTGGCCGTGCCCTGCATGATGCGGATGTTGGCCTGGTGCGGGATCAGCCAGTCGATGTCGGCATCGGTGCGACCGGCCTTCGCGAGCACCGAGCGCGCGACGTCCTCGAGCACGCCGACGGCGAGCTTGAAGACCGCCGGTCCGTCCATCTTCAGCAGCGGGTCGCCGGTGATCTTGCCGCCAGACACCGAGCCGGGCGTGCAGAGGATGTCGACATGGCGGCCATCCGCATGCAGTTCGCTCGCGAGGATGCCGGGCGTGTCGCTCGCCTCCAGCACCACGGCGCCGGCGCCGTCGCCGAACAGCACGCAGGTGGTGCGGTCGTTGAAGTCGAGCAGGCGCGAGAAGATCTCGGCACCGACCACCAGCGCTTTGCTGGCCGCGCCGGTGCGAATCATCGAATCGGCCACCGTCAGCGCATAGACGAAGCCGGAGCACACCGCCTGCACGTCGAAGGCGGGACAGCCGGCAATGCCGAGCTTGCGCTGCAGGATGGTGGCGGTCGATGGGAAGACCATGTCGGGCGTCGAGGTCGCGACGATGATCAGGTCGATCTGCGATGCGGCGACGCCGGCCGCCTCGAGCGCACGCTGCGCGGCCGGCAGGGCCAGGTCGCTGCACGGCACGTCGGCTTCGGCGAAATGGCGGGCACGGATGCCGGTGCGCGCGACGATCCACTCATCGGAGGTCTCGACACCCTTGGCAGCCAGTTCGGCGGCCAGGGCTTCGTTGGTCAGGCGCTTCGGCGGCAGGTAGCTGCCGGTGCCGGTGATGCGCGAATAGCGGGTCGCAGAGGGTTGGGTCATGCAGCGAGGGCGGCACCGTCGGACGACGCACCGCTTGCACTTGCAGGGGTGGGCAAGGCATGCAGCGAATCGCGAATCCGGTCGTGCACCCGATCCAGCAAGTGATTGCGGGCCGCATCATAAGCCCGATTCAAGGCCTGCTCGAACGCATAGGCATCGGACGAGCCGTGCGCCTTGAACACCAGGCCACGCAGGCCGAGCAGCGCGCCGCCGCTGTAGCGGCGGTGGTCGACACGGTGCTTGAAGTGGTTCAGCACCGGCAGCGCCACCAGCGCGGCCATCTTCGTGAAGATGTTGCGGGTGAATTCCTGCTTGATGAAGCTCGACAGCATCGACGCGAGGCCTTCGGCGGTCTTCAGCGCGACGTTGCCGACGAAGCCGTCGCAGACGACGATGTCGGTCGTGCCCTTGAAGATGTCGTTGCCTTCGACGTTGCCGTGGAAGTTGACGTGGCCGCCTTCGGCCGCGGCGCGCAGCAGCTCGCCGGCGCGCTTGATCGTCTCGTTGCCCTTGATGACTTCCTCGCCGATGTTCAGCAGGCCGACGCTCGGGTTCTCCTTGCCGTCGACCGCCGCGACCAGCGCGCTGCCCATCACGGCGAACTGCAGCAGGTGCTCGGCGCTGCAGTCCACGTTCGCGCCGAGATCGAGCACGGTCGTGTAGCCATCCTTCTGGTTGGGCATCACCGCGGCGATGGCCGGGCGATCGATGCCCTCGAGCGTCTTCAGCAGGTAGCGCGCGACGGCCATCAACGCGCCGGTGTTGCCGGCGGACACGCAGGCGTGTGCACGCGGCGGCTGGCCGTCGGCGCCGGACTTCAGCTGCATCAACGCCACGCGCAGCGAAGAGTCCTTCTTGCGGCGCAGCGCCACCTCGACCGCGTCGTCCATCTCGACGACCTCGGTGGCCGCGACCACGTGGCAGCGATCCCAGCCGGTGGCCGGCGCAAGCGCCTCGGCGCGGCCGACGAGCACGACCTCGGCCAGCGGGTGGGCGGCCAGGAAGGCACGGCAGGCCGGCAGCGTGACGGAGGGACCGTGATCGCCGCCCATGCAGTCGACGGACAGGCGAATGACATCGGTCGCGGCGGGCGGCGACATCGGGTTCATGGGTGCAGCAGCAGAAGCAGCGAACTCAGGCAACGAACGCCGGAGCGATCGCCACCCAAAAGACAAACACCCGGCACTGCGACGGTCCGCAGGCCGGGTCGATGCAAGGTCTCGCAGGGTTCACGCATCATGCCTTGGCCGCGGCAATGCGCGGGTCCGGCGAAAGTGCGCGACAACCGACTCAGGCGTCAGCCTTGGTCTTCAGGACCTTGCGCCCACGGTAGAAACCGTTGGGGCTGATGTGGTGACGCAGGTGCGATTCGCCCGTGGTCGGCTCGATCGCGGTGCCCGGGGTGACCAGGGCATTGTGCGAACGGTGCATGCCGCGCTTGGAAGGCGACTTCTTGTTTTGCTGAACGGCCATGAAAATTCTCCTTGAGCCTCCTGACACTCGCAGGAGCCAGGCGGGGTGCGCTGAAATCCCCAGGGCTCCGGGGACGCAATCAACGCTTTGACGAAAAAGCCTGCGATTCTAGCATGGCCTCCCAGCCCCGGATCAATTGGGGAGGTGGCCGCGCTTCAGGGCGGCCAGGGCCGCGAACGGGTGAGCCTCCTTCCCGGCCTCCTCCTCTTCCGGCGAGACCGGCACGGCCAGCGGCTGCGGGCACTGCTCGTGGCGCGGCACGATGGGCAGCGCCAGCAGCAATTCATCCTCGACGAGCGTCAGCAGGTCCAGGTCGCGGCTCAACGCCAGCACGTCGTGTTCGCTGTCGGCGTCCAGCGCCGCGGCTGCATCTTCACCGGCCACGAACTGGATCGAACTGTCGATCGACAACGGCACGGCCATCGGCGACAGGCAGCGCTGGCATTGCAGGGTCACGCTGGTCTCGGCTGTCAGATGCAGCCAGGTCTCGGCGCTGCCGGCGCGCCCTTCGCGGCGCTCGCCCTCGGCTGTCCAGGCGATTTCGGCACCACTTTCAGGCAGGGTGCTTTGCTTCAGGCGCAGCAGGTCGTCCTGCGACCAGCGGCCTTCGAGCCGGACGGATTCCTGGGCGAACGCATCGGCATCCAGGTGGCGGGGATCAGTGACTCGGGACTTCATCCTTCCAGTGTACGGGCGCGCGCGCGATGGGAGAATCCGCGGCATGACCCCACGCCCCCCGCTGATCCTCGGCTCGACCTCGCGCTACCGGCGGGAACTCCTCGAGCGCCTGCGCCTGCCGTTCGAGGTTCGCTCGCCCGAGGTCGATGAAACGCCGCTGGCGGGCGAAACACCCGCCGCACTGGCCCTGCGGCTGGCCCTGGCCAAGGCCCGCGCCGTCGCAGCCCACGCACCGGACGCGGTGGTGATCGGCTCCGACCAGGTGGCCGACCTGGAAGGCACGCCGGTCGGCAAGCCCGGAGACCACGCGCGCGCCGTCGCGCAGCTGCGCTCGATGCGCGGCAAGGCCGTCGTGTTCCAGACCGCCGTCGCCGTCGTGCACCGGCAGGCCGGCTTCGAAGCCTCGGTGCTGGTGCCGGTGCGGGTGCGCTTTCGGGACCTGTCCGACAACGAGATCGAACGCTACCTGCGCGCCGAGCAGCCTTACGACTGCGCCGGCAGCGCCAAATCGGAAGGCCTGGGCATCATTCTGTTGACCGCAATCGAATCCGATGACCCGACCGCGCTGATCGGCCTGCCGCTGATCCGCACCGCCGAACTGCTGCGGCAGGCCGGCATCGACCCGCTCGCCCCCTGATCGATGACGACCTCCGGCCAGCTCTTCCTGGTGCCGAACACGCTGGATTTCGGCGTCTCGACCGACAGCGACCTGCGCGAGGTGCTGCCCGCCGGCGTCTTGCGCACCGCCGCGGGCCTGGGCCACTGGGTCGCCGAGAACGCGAAGACGACGCGCGCATTCCTGAAGCGGGTCGACGCCGTCCAGCCGCTTGCGCGGCCGCTGCAGGAGATCTCGATCGTCGAGCTGCCCCGGCCGCCGAAGGGCCGCGAGGCCGGCGCGCCGCCCGACCTCAAGCCCCTGCTGGCGCCGGTATCGGCCGGGCACGACATCGGGCTGATCTCCGAGGCCGGTTTGCCGGCGATTGCGGATCCGGGCTCGGACCTGGTGCGCGCCGCGCATGCGATGTCGATCCGGGTCGTGCCGCTGTCCGGCCCCAGCTCGCTGCTGATGGCGCTGGGCGCCAGCGGCCTGAACGGGCAAAGCTTCGCGTTCGTCGGTTACGTGCCGGTCGATGCAGCGCAGCGTGCAGGCCGCCTGCGTGAGCTGGAATCGCTGTCGCGCAAGTTCCGGCAGACCCAGCTGATGATCGAGACGCCGTATCGGAACGCATCGCTGCTGGCGGCGCTGCTCGCCACGCTGAACCCGGACACCCGCTTGTCGGTGAGCTGCGGGCTGACGCTCGCAGGCGCCTGGACCCGCTGCGACACGGTGGCCCGCTGGCGCAGCCAGCCGGCCGAGCTGCCGAACGACGTGCCGGCCGTGTTCTCGCTGCTGGCGGGCTGAGCGGCCCCGTCAGGCCTGCCGAGCTGTCAGGCCTGCGGCGGCGTGACCTTGGCGCCGAACAGCGCCGCGATCTTCTTCTTCGGCTTGATGTTGGGCGACAGGCGGCTCGTCGACGGAGCGGCTGCGGCCTTGCTTTCCCAGGCCGCCTCGGTGGTGGCGCTCGGCTCGTAGGGCTTGTCGAAGAACGGATCGGCCGGCGGCCGCGGCGGGGCGTAGCTGCGTTGCGGGCGGGACTCGCCGGGTTCGCGTGGCTCGCGGGGTTCGCGCGCCTCGCGGGATTCCGCCGGCGCATCGTCCCAGCTGCGGCGCGGCCGCTCGGTGCGGTCCGACATGCGCGGTCGCGCCTCGTCCAGTTCGAGCGGCTCGAGCTCGATCTTCTTCTTGATCAGCTTCTCGATGTCGGACACCAGCCGGGCATCGTCGCGGGTGACCAGCGTGACCGCCAGGCCCGAGGCCCCAGCGCGCCCGGTGCGGCCGATGCGGTGGACATAGTCCTCGGCATTGAACGGCACGTCGAAATTGAAGACCGCCGGCAGGTCGGCGATGTCCAGGCCGCGCGCGGCCACGTCGGTGCAGACCAGCACGTCGACCTCGCCGCGCTTGAACGCTTCGAGGGCCTTCAGGCGCTCGTCCTGCGACTTGTCGCCATGCAACGCGTTGGTCTTGAGGCCTTCGCGCTCGAGCGAGCGAGCGAGGCGGGCACAGCCGAGCTTGGAGTTGACGAACACGATGGCCTGCTTCAGCGCGCGCTCGATCAGGATCTTGCGGATGGCGGCGCGCTTGTCGTCTGACGACACGCTGTAGAAGCGCTGCTCCACGTTCGTCGCCGTCGCGTTCGGCCGCGCCACTTCGACAAGGATCGGATCCTGCAGGTAGCTTTCGGCCAGCTTCTTGATCTCGGTCGAGAAGGTGGCCGAGAACAGCAGCGTCTGGCGCTGCTTCGGCAGGTAGCTCAGGATGCGCTGCAGGTCGGGCAGGAAGCCGATGTCCAGCATGCGATCGGCCTCGTCGAGCACGACGTACTCGACCTGGTTCAGCACCGCGTTCTTCGCCTCGATGYGGTCGAGCAGGCGGCCCGGGGTGGCGATCAGCACCTCGACCCCGGCCTTCAGCTCGAGCGTCTGCGGCTTCATGTCGATGCCGCCGAAGACGACGGCCGCGCGCAGCTTGGTGTGCTTGGAATAGGTCTTGATGTTCTTCGCGACCTGGTCGGCCAGTTCGCGCGTGGGGGCCAGCACGAGTGCCCGCACCGGGTGGCGAGCCGGCGACATGCTGGCGTTCTCGTGGCGCAGCATCTTGTGCAGCAGCGGCAGCGAGAAGGCGGCCGTCTTGCCGGTGCCGGTCTGCGCGGCGCCCATCACGTCACGGCCGGCCAGCACGATCGGGATCGCCTTGGCCTGGATCGGCGTGCACTGCGTGTAGCCGGACTCGGCGACGGCTTTTTGCAGCACGGGCGCCAGGCCGAGGGAAGCGAATTCCACCACGGGCGGGGGGACCGAAGCGTCGGTAGAGCCGGGGGAGGATTCGGTGACGGACATGTCCGTGGGGGAAGAGATCATCCCCGGATTATCCTCCGTGCCGTCCGGACCGCCTGCGTCCAATGGTTTTGGTGCCAGATCAGGGCGATTTCAGGGCTGATCAGCGGTTTCCCGATCGTAGACTGTCAGGCCCATCCACATCCCGCAACGCCGTCGGCTACCCGATGCCCGTTGTCCACCTCTCCACCGGCAAGACCTTCGAAACGCATGGCGGCGAGTCCGTGCTCGATGCCGGCCTCGTGTCGGGCGACACCTCGCTGCTGCATGCCGAGATGGAGTTGAGCGACGAAGAGCGCGCGGCCGGAAGCATCCTCACCTGCGTGCGCACCGCCACCAGCGACATCGCACTGGCGGTCGAAGACCTGGGCGATGTCCACCTCGCGGCAGCCCGCACCTGGCCGTGCCGGTTGCAGTCGATCCAGCGCGTGTCGCCCGACGTGGTGCGGGCGACATTGCGCCTGCCGCCTGCCAGCACCTTCACGTTCGTCGCCGGCCAGTACATCGACGTGATCGGCCACGGCGGCGTGCGGCGCAGCTACTCGCTCGCCTCGGCCCGGGCCGAGGCCATGCCGCTCGAACTGCACGTCCGCCAGGTCCCGGGCGGCGTGATGAGCGAGTACTGGTTCGGGCAGGCCTGCACCAACGACCTGCTGCGCCTGCATGGCCCGCTGGGCACCTTCTTCGTCCGCGAGACCGAGGGGATGCGCCTGGTCTTCCTGGTCACCGGCACCGGCATCGCACCGGTCAAGGCCATGCTCGAGCCCTGGGCGATGAACAATTTCATCCGCGACGCGCTGTCGGGCCGCGAGATCCGCGTCCATGGCGAAGGCACCAGCCGACGCAGCTACCTGTACGGCAGCGACGTCGCGGCCTGGCTGCTGCAGGCCTGCCTGTCGGGCCAGGACGGAGCCGCCTACAACCTGGGCGGCGACGAGCCGCTGAGCCATGCCGATGCCGCGGCGCGGGTCGGGTCGGCGCACGCACGACCCCGTCGCCGCAGATCCTGCTGCGCAGCCACCAGAAGGACGACGGCCGCAGCCACGACTTCTTCCCCGACCTCGGCCACACGGCGAAGGCGCTCGGCACCCGGGTGGTCATCGATGTGGAGACGGCGATCGAGCGGACCATGCGGTGGCATGCGGTGCGGCTGGCGGCCGCGCGGCGCCTGCGTGTGGAGGCCTGAGAGGCAGGTCCGCCCCGAGAACCCAGGCTGCCTGCTCAGCCTCCTGGTGAGAATGGCTCGGTTCAGGGCGGGTTCACCAGCAGCGAAAAGATCCCGCCGTTGTTCTCCATCCCGTCCAGCGAGGGCAGGGAGTCCCCTGCCACGATGACCGGAACCCGCTCGTCGAGCAGGTCCCGCGGAGGCGGACATCCGTTCGTGGCGTAGAGCGCGTTGGAACACCAGACCCAGGGCCGCAGCGGGTGGTCTGAGAAGATGACGATGGTCAGCCGGTCGAACCCTGACCGACGGGCGCGGTCCACCATGCCCCGCACCAGCTTGACAGCCCGCCCGACGTTCTCGCGGTAGTGCACCGCGAGGGGGCCACCAACCGTCGAACCGGGTGGATGGGGCAGGGGCACGTGCGCATACATCATTCCGCCGCGGCTCCACAGCGGAGCCCGCCAGATCGCCTGCTCGAGTTCCGACACGAAGCCCTGCCAGCGGTCGACGTGCAAGGTTGCGCATTGCGCCTGGGCGGCATCGCTGCCCAGGCCCAGCCGGCGTGCGAAACCGCAGCGCCACCGAGCCGGGTCCAAGACGGCAGAGACGGGTGACAGCCGGGCACAGTAGCGCAGCCCCCGCATGGCGCAGTAGGGCATGTAGAAGCCGATCACGTCGACGTCCGGGCGGGTGGCGGAGATCATCGAGAAATCCAGCGCCGCGGAATCGCTGCAGACCGTGGTCCAGCCGCAAGGCTTGGCCTGCCCGAAGGGCTGTCCGGCGAACAACTGCGGGACGACCTGCGCCGTCGCGTGGGCGACCGGCTGCACGGACTTGAATTTCACCGGCAGGCCTGCCTCGCGCAAGACCTCGACAAAAGGGGCGGCCGCCCCCGCATTGAGTTCGTCGAGCAGCAGGTAGATCTGCGCTGACCGACCCGGCTTTTCGGCCCTGGCTTCGGCAACGGGCGGCCAGGCGTGGGGTCGGGCGACGAACTGGCCCACCATCTGCTGACTCGCCACGAACAGCATGCAACCCAGCACCAGGGCCCAGCGGCAGCGGCTCCAGGACGTCTGGGGAAGTCCAGACAGGAGCAGCAGCGACACGACGCAAGCCACTCCGACGCCCTGCCCCAGGACGGTCCGCGCGAGCGTTGCGTCTCCGAATGCGCTGCGTACATCGGACCAGGCCAGGAAATAGAGCGAGACACAGGCCGCGCCCACCACCACCAGGCGCTGCCCACGTTCGAGCCAGCGGGCCGGCAGCGCGAAGCGCATCGACACCCACAGGCAAGCCAGCGCCACGCTGCAGCCCATCAGGCCCGCAATGCGCAGCGCTTCAGCCGACAGTTGGTGGAAGTGCTCGCGCATGCCGAGCTCCAGCCCAGCCGCACCGAGAAGCGCTGCCGCGGCCAGCAGGTTGGCGCCCGGCCGGCTGCTCCAAGGGTGCATCAGGCCGGCGTCCTCATCAGGGCCAGCGTGCGGTGGGCGGGACCGAGGTTGACCTCGGCGCACAGCTGAAAGCCGGCCTTCAGGAAAGCCGCCTTCTGCCTGTCGATGCTGAACTCATGCGGGTCACGCTGGCGCTGGGCGCAAAGCAATTTCATCTGCGGGTCCTCGGGCCCGATCCATTCGACAACCAGCCAGCGACGCGACAGGCGCCGTGCCATCTGCGCCACGACCTCGATCGGGATGGACGCCGCGACCGCCAAGTGATGCACGAGTGCCAGCATCAGCACCAGGTCTGCGGATTGCTCCAGGCGCGCGGCCAGGCCCGAGTGTTCCTCCCCCAGCCATCCCGATCCGCCTTTCATGTCGTCCAGCGCCGCAACCACGGGGTGCAGGCCCGGTCCCGAGGGCGACCGGAACAGCGCCTGCACGCAATCGTGGTCCCCATCGATGGCGATCACCTGGGCACCCTGCGCCAGCGCCATGCGAGAAAACTCGCCGGTGTTGCAGCCGAGATCGGCCACCCAGCCCGGCCGGATCTCCGCCAGCCATTGCGCAAGCTGCGAACGCTTGCGTTGCAGGCTGTCGCCCCCGTAGTGCCCGCGGTCCTGCGTGTAGTCGCCCCAGGCTCCCTTGCGCCGCCGCGGTTCGGGCGGGGCCACCCCGCCGAGCCACCATTCAACGGTCGCATGCAGCGATCTCCGGAACCTTGCAATGGCCGCAGGATCAGCCGGCTCCGCGATGCGTCCCGGGCCATCGGCAGCCGCTCCAGGAGCCGGTGCCCGTGCCATCAGAAGCCAATGTCGACCGAGGTAGCGAGTCCAGCCCATCATGTCGCGTGCCGCATCGGGTGGCACGCCATCGCGCCAGGCCGCGAATGCGCGGTGCGCCTTCAAGCCCCGGTGTCGGGACAGGAGCAAGGGCAACACGAAATGACGCGCGTACTGGCCGAGGGCCCACCAGTTCCTCTCACGCAAGGGCGTGAAGGACAACAGGTCGCAGAACACCGGCTGCGTGCCCGAATACAGAACGTTCCACGCCGAGGCATCCTTCAGATCGAAGCCCGCGTCGACCGCTTCCTTCTGAAGCTGCAAGGTGAGCTGCGCGGCGCCGTGAAGTTGCGCGTCACACCATTCATGAGGGTGGGAAACGAAGGGCAGCCTCGGCGAGACGACCGTATCGGGCTGCGTCACCTGGTAGGCCACGAGCCGTCCATCGTCACACCATCGGCGCGCCAACGGCGAGTGCAGGAAATGGCCCGCGTCGAGCGGCCTGTTCACGGTCCGGACGAGTTGTGCTGCCTCGAAGCGGATCGCCCCTTCCGGATCCCTCATCGCTTCGTCTTGGCCAGGCGGGCCAGATAGGCCCACAGCCTCCTGAACCCTTGGATCGGATGGCGGATGAAAAGCAGGCCGGCACCGACCAGCGCGATCAGGCCTTGCCAGAGCACCAGCCCGGTACCGGGGTCGACATAGGCCCACGCCGGGGCCGGCGCCAGCAAGGCCAAGGCTGCGAGCACGGGAAGTAAAGGCATGGAGACCTCGTGTGGCGCAGCCCGACTGGATCCGCGTGAAGTTGGCCCCGAACGGGCAGGCATGATTTGCGACTCAGCTTTTGATTGTGGCACGGCTGTGACACCCGGCTGCGCCGCCACCCAGGCAGCACCGGGCGTCGCGCCCCTTGCGGGTATGATGGCGGCCCGTTCAACACTTGAACAAGCTGTTCATGCCGCAGGAAGATTTCGACCTCGAACTCTTGCGCCAGCTCAACGCCGAGCCTGCCGCCAGCCAGCGCAGCCTGGCGGCTCGGCTGGGTGTCAGCCTGGGCAAGTTGAACTACTGCCTTCGCGCGCTGGTCGACCGGGGCTGGGTGAAGGCCAACAATTTCCGGCGCAATGATCACAAACTTGCCTACGCCTACTACCTGACCCCTCGCGGCATGGCGGCCAAGCTGCAGCTCACGGCCGCCTTCCTGCGCCGCAAGGAGCAGGAGTTCGAGGCGCTGCACGCGGAACTGCAGGCCTTGCGGCGTGAGCTCGCCACACCCGCTCCCGCGGCAGAGAACCCAGAGCAACCTCCCAAATGAACTTGAATACCAAGATCCTTGTCGCTGGTGCCTCGGGCATGGTCGGCTCGGCACTCGTGCGCCGGCTGCAGGCGCGCGGTCACACCGACGTGCTGGCCGTCGGGCGCCAGCAGGTCGACCTGCTGGACCAGCGTGCCGTCTTCGCCTATCTGGAGCAGACGCGGCCGGACTACCTGTTCGTCGCCGCGGCGAAGGTCGGCGGCATCCAGGCGAATGCCCTGTACGGTGCCGACTTCCTCTACGAGAACCTGCAGATCGAAGCCAATCTGATCCACGGCGCCCACCGCGCCGGCGTGCAGCGGCTGATGTTCCTCGGCTCCAGCTGCATCTACCCGCGCGACTGCCCGCAGCCCATTCGCGAAGAATACCTGCTGACCGGACCGCTGGAGTCGACGAACGAGCCGTACGCGATCGCCAAGATCGCCGGGATCAAGCTCGCCGAGAGCTACAACCGGCAGTACGGTCGCCAGTACGTCTGCGCGATGCCGACCAATCTCTATGGCCCGAACGACAACTACGACCTGGCCAGCAGCCATGTGCTGCCGGCCTTGATCCGCAAGGCTCACGAAGCACGACTGCGCGGCGATCTGGAATACACCGTCTGGGGAACCGGAACGCCGCGGCGCGAATTCCTCTACGTCGACGACCTGGCAGACGCCTGCGTGCACCTGATGGAGCTCGGCTACGACGGCCCGATGGTCAACATCGGCACCGGCACGGACGTGACCATTCGCGAGCTGGCCGAGACCGTGATGCAGATCGTGGGGTTCGACGGCCGCATCGTTTTCGACAGCAGCAAGCCGGACGGAACCCCGCGCAAGCTGCTGGACGTCAGTCGCCTGGCGGCACTGGGCTGGCGCGCAAGCACTTCCTTGCGCGACGGCATCCGGGCGGCCTATGACAGTGCTCCATTCCGCCGCGCCTGAGCCCATCCCCCTCGCATTGTTGAAAGAAGACCTTCCATGACCCAGCCCAAAGTTGCCCTCATCACCGGCGTCACCGGCCAGGACGGCGCCTACCTCAGCGAGCTGCTGCTCGCCAAGGGATACGAGGTCCATGGCATCAAGCGCCGCGCCTCGCTGTTCAACACCGACCGCATCGATCACCTGTACCAGGATCCGCACGTCGACCACCAGCGCTTCAAGCTTCACTACGGCGATCTGACCGATTCGACCAATCTCATCCGCATCATCCAGCAAGTACAGCCGGACGAGATCTACAACCTCGCTGCGATGAGCCATGTCGCGGTGTCGTTCGAAACGCCCGAATACACCGCGAACGCCGATGGCATCGGCACGCTGCGCATCCTCGAGGCGATTCGCATCCTCGGCCTCGAGAAGAAGACCCGTTTCTACCAGGCGAGCACGAGTGAGCTGTACGGCCTGGTGCAGGAGATTCCACAAAAGGAAACCACGCCGTTCTACCCGCGCAGCCCGTACGCGGTGGCCAAGCTGTACGCCTACTGGATCACCGTCAACTACCGTGAGGCCTACGGCATGTATGCCTGCAACGGCGTGCTGTTCAACCACGAGAGCCCGCTGCGCGGCGAGACATTCGTGACGCGCAAGATCACCCGAGCAATGGCCCGCATCGCGCTGGGCCTGCAGGACTGCCTGTATCTCGGCAACATGAGCGCACTGCGTGACTGGGGACACGCGCGTGACTACGTCGAGATGCAGTGGCTGATGCTGCAGCAGGCACAACCGGAAGACTTCGTCATCGCGACCGGTGTCCAGTACAGCGTGCGACAGTTCGTCGAGTTTTCTGCGCGCGAGCTGGGCATCCGGATCCGCTTCGAAGGGGAGGGCGAGAAGGAGGTCGGAGTCGTGGCCGAGGTCCTGCCGGCCACCGGCAAGGAGCCCGTCAAGTGCAAGCCCGGCGACGTGATCGTGCGCGTCGACCCGCGGTACTACCGACCCACCGAGGTCGAAACCTTGCTCGGCGACCCCAGCAAGGCCAAGGCGAAGCTCGGCTGGGTTCCCCGCACGACGCTGCCCGAGCTGGTCAAGGAAATGGTCGAGGCCGACTACGCCAGCGCGCGCCGCGACAGCCTCGTCAAGCTTGCGGGCTTCCAGGCCTACGACCACCACGAGTGACCGCGGTTTCTCCCCCGGCTTTCCTTCAGTGCGCCATGTCTCTCGTCCACACATCCAGCGGCAAGACCTTTCGGGCGGATCCCGGCGAATCGCTGCTGGGTGCAGCGCTGCGCGCCGACGTGGCGATGGCCTACAGCTGTCGCACCGGACGCTGCAGCTCGTGCAGGAGCCGGGTCAGCGCCGGCCRCACCATCGCGTTGCACGACGAGCTGGGGCTGAGTGCGCAGGAGCGCGATGCCGGCTGGATCCTGACCTGCGTCCGGACCGCCGAGACCGATGTCCGGCTGGAGATCGAGGATCTAGGCAACATCCACTTGCCGCAGGCTCGGACCGTACCGTGCCGCATCCAGTCCCTCGACCGCCTGGCGCCGGATGTCCTCAAGGTGATGCTGCGCCTGCCACCCACCACGGCGTTCGATTTCCTGCCGGGCCAGTACGTCGACGTGATCGGGCACGGCGGCATCCGCCGCAGCTACTCCATCGCCAACCTGCCCGGACCCGAGAAGCAACTCGAGCTGCACATCCGGGAAGTGCCCGGCGGCACGATGAGCGCCTACTGGTTCGGCCAGGCGAAGCCGAACGACCTGCTGCGCCTGCATGGCCCGCTTGGCACATTCTTCCTGCGAGAGATCGACGGCGTCGACATCGTCTTCCTCGCCACCGGGACAGGCATTGCGCCGGTGAAGGCCATGCTCGATGACCTGGCTCGCGATGCCCGTGCCGACGGCGCCCGTGCACGGTCCATTTCGGTGCTGTGGGGTGGACGGATCCCGCACGATCTCTACTGGGATGTCGCCGCGCATCCCTCGGCACCGGTGTTCACGCCGGTGCTGTCGCGCGCCGATTCCGGCTGGACCGGCACGCGTGGCCATGTCCAGCAGGCGCTGCTGGGACAACCCCATGACTGGAGCCGCACCGTCGTGTACGCCTGCGGCTCCGAGGCCATGATCCACGGCGCCCGGCACGAGCTGCTCGCTGCGGGCCTGGCCGAACACCACTTCCATTCCGACGCGTTCGTCTGTTCCGCGTCGGCCTGATCAGAGGAAAGACATGAAAGCTGTGATCCTGGCCGGAGGCCTCGGCACCCGCCTCAGCGAAGAAACCGCCACGCGGCCCAAGCCCATGGTCGAGATCGGCGGCAAGCCGATCCTGTGGCACATCCTGAAGATGTATGCCCACCACGGCGTCAACGACTTCGTGATCTGCTGCGGCTACAAGGGCTACGTCATCAAGGAGTACTTCGCGAACTACTTCCTGCACATGTCCGACGTCACCTTCGACATGCGCAGCAACACGATGGAAGTACACCAGAAGCGCGCCGAGCCCTGGAAGGTGACGCTGGTGGACACCGGCGACGACTCGATGACCGGCGGGCGGCTGCTACGCGTCGCCCGCTTCGTGCGCGACGAGGAGGCCTTCTGCTTCACGTATGGCGACGGTGTCGGCGACATCGACATCCGTGCCAGCATCGCTTTTCACCAGGCCCACGGCAAGGCTGCCACGCTGACGGCCACCTACCCGCCGGGCCGTTTCGGTGCGCTCGAGATCCGTGACCGGCAGGTGCTCAATTTCAAGGAGAAGCCCCAGGGCGACGGCGCCATGATCAACGGCGGATTCTTCGTGTTGAAGCCGTCGGTGCTCGACTACGTCAAGGATGACACGACGATCTGGGAGCAGGAGCCGCTGATGCGGCTGGCCGCCGACCAGCAGCTGATGGCCTACGAGCACACCGGGTTCTGGCAGCCAATGGACACGCTGCGTGACAAGCACCACCTGGAAGAGCTGTGGGCCTCGGGCTGCGCGCCGTGGAAGGCGTGGGAATGAGCGGCACGTACGCGGCCGCTGTGCCGGACGCCGGCGTCACACCCGCCTTCTGGCAGGGCAAACGTGTGCTGCTCACGGGGCACACCGGCTTCAAGGGCGGCTGGCTGAGCCTGTGGTTGCAATCGCTGGGCGCGCAGCTGCACGGCTTGGCTCTGGAAGCGCCGACGACACCCAACCTCTACGCCGAAGCCGGCATCGGCGCCGGCATGGAAAGCACGCTCGCGGACATTCGCAACGCCGACGCAGTGCGCGCCTGCATGGCAGCCTCCAGGCCGGAGATCGTCATCCACATGGCGGCGCAGCCGCTGGTGCGCCATTCGTACACCGACCCGGTGGCAACCTACGCGACGAACGTGATGGGCACCGTGCACGTGCTGGAGGCGGCACGTCACGTCGGCACCGTGCGCGCGGTCGTCAGCGTGACCACTGACAAGTGCTACGAAAACCGAGAGTGGCCCTGGGGGTACCGGGAGGACGAGCCCATGGGGGGTCACGATCCGTACAGCAACAGCAAGGGCTGCGCCGAGCTCGTGACCTCAGCCTATCGCCGCTCGTTCTTCCGCGATGGCGGCATCGCGCTCGCATCCGCCCGCGCCGGCAACGTGATCGGCGGCGGCGACTGGGCCGCCGACCGGCTGGTGCCCGACATCCTGCGCGCCTTCGAACGCAACGAACCGGTCGTCATTCGCAACCCGCATTCGATCCGCCCCTGGCAGCATGTGCTGGAGCCGCTGTCGGGCTACCTGGTGCTGGCCGAGCGACTCTGGCACGACGGCCAGTCGTTCGCCGAGGCATGGAACTTCGGCCCGCGCGACGAGGACGCGCGTCCGGTGCAGTGGATCGTCGAGCGCATGGCCCGCGAATGGGGACAGGGCGCCGGCTGGCGCCTCGATGGCGGCTCGCACCCGCACGAGGCGCACTACCTCAAGCTCGACATCTCCAAGGCTCGCAGCCGCCTGGGCTGGCGGCCGCGCTGGCCCCTGGACACAGCGCTCACGCGCATCACGCAATGGCACCACGCCTGGCGCGATCACCAGGACATGCAGGCGCTCTGCCTCGCACAGATCCGGCAGCACACGACTTCGACCGACAAGGAATCCGCATGAGCAGCATCCCCATCATCCCCGCCGTCGTCCCGGCCCCGGCTCAGCCGGGTGCGGCCCTGCGCGCGCAGATCGCCGAGCTGGTCCAGCAGTACGCCGATCTGGCGCTGGCGCCCCGGCCCTTCGTGCCGGGCCAGTCGCCTGTTCCGGTATCGGGCAAGGTCATCGGCGCGAAGGAGTTGCAGTTGATGGTCGAGGCCTCCCTCGACGGCTGGCTGACCACCGGACGCTTCAACGCGGCATTCGAGGAGCGGCTCGCGCGGTTCCTGGGCGTCAAGCACCTGATCACCGTCAACTCGGGCTCCTCAGCCAACCTGGTCGCGTTCTCGACGCTCACCTCGTCGCGCCTGGGCGAACGGGCCATCCGCCCGGGCGACGAAGTTATCGGCGTCGCCGCGGGCTTTCCGACCACCGTCAACCCGATCCTGCAGTTCGGCGCCGTGCCGGTGTTCGTGGACGTGGACCTGGCCACCCACAACATCGATGCCGACAAGATCGAGGCGGCGATCACCCCGAAGACGAAGGCCATCATGCTCGCCCACTCGCTGGGCAACCCGTTCAACCTGGACGCGGTGACGGCGCTGTGCAAGAAGCACGGCCTCTGGCTGGTGGAAGACTGCTGCGACGCGCTGGGGGCCACCTACGACGGGCGCCTGGTCGGCACCTTCGGCGACATCGGGACCCTCAGTTTCTACCCGGCGCACCACATCACCATGGGCGAGGGCGGCGCGGTGTTCACCAACAACGCCGAACTGAAACTCATCGCCGAGTCGTTCCGTGACTGGGGCCGCGACTGCTATTGCGCCCCGGGCAAGGACAACACCTGCAACAAGCGCTTCTGCTGGAAGCTCGGCGAGTTGCCGGAAGGCTACGACCACAAGTACATCTACTCGCACCTCGGCTACAACCTGAAGATCTCCGACATGCAGGCTGCCTGCGCACTGGCGCAGATGGACCGGCTGGACGACTTCATCCGCGCGCGCCGCGAAAACTTCGCCTACCTTCACGAGAAGCTGCAGTCCTGCGCCGAGTTCTTCCACATGCCGCAGGCGACGCCGAAGGCGAATCCGTCGTGGTTCGGCTTTCCGCTCGTGTTGCGGCCGGAGTCCGGCATCAAGCGGGTCGACCTGCTGGCCTACCTGGACCAGCACAAGATCGGCACGCGGCTACTGTTCGCCGGCAACCTGACGCGCCAGCCGTACATGCTGGGGCGCAACTTCCGCGTCAGCGGCGAACTGGTCAACACCGACATCGTGATGCACCAGACCTTCTGGCTCGGCGTGTATCCCGGGCTGACGACCGAGCACCTGGACCACGTGGTGGCGCGGCTCGAAGAGTTCCTGGGCATCGGCTTCTGACGCATGGGTGATCACGCGTCCCCGTGGATCCTGCTGACGGGTGCTGCCGGCTTTGTCGGGCGGCACGTCGCGCGCTGCCTGCGCGACGGGGGGCATCGCGTCGCCGGGCTGTTGCGCGAAAGCGCCGAGCGGCCCGCGGCAGGCAATGCGTGCGAGTTCTGGCTGCGGCCCTCCGAACTCGCCGGCGCGACCGGTGCCGGCCCGCTGCAGGCGGTGGTCCATCTTGCGACGGCCTATGGACACGACGGCCGGCTGGCCGAGGTCGTGGAGAGCAATCTGTTCC
>NZ_JBFUCB010000042.1:0-20313 GCF_056405435.1 Rhizobacter sp. P1_G5
CGATGAAGTAGCCCAGCATCTCGCCGCGCTCGCCGTAGATCACGCGGGCCACGTAGCCGGCGGCCAGCGAGTCGATGAAGTTGCCGTGGGTCCACGGGAATTCATAGGCCTGGCGCTCGATCTCGAGCACCGCATCGAGCTGCGTGACGCCCAGCGGCAGCAGCAGGCGCTTGTCCCTCAGTACGGCACTCATGCCAATGCCTTCGCTTTCATGGCCTTGTCGTGTTCGCGCTCGGCGGTCGTCTGCGCCACCTTGTCGCGCAGGTAGACCGGCAGCGCGTGCGCGGCGTCGACGCGAACGCCTTGCGACCACAGCTGCGCGGCGACACGCGCCAGCGCCTCGGCCCGGGATCTCGCCTGCGGCACGCGGCGCACCGACGGCCCGATCGCCAGCCGGTCGCCGAAGGCATCGAGCGCCGAGCCGGCAATCACGCCGACGGGCTGTTCCTGCAGCAGCGCATGGAATGCGTCGATGCGCAGCAGCGCGGGCGCCGTGGTCACCGCCCAGTGCCCGTCGCGCCAGCGGTAGCGGCCGGCGTAGATCTCGTCCATGCGTGCATCCATCGCGACGCAGACCTCGGCCGCATCGGTCTGCACGCGTGCATCGTCGGCCACCAGCATCAGGCTGTCGACCGGGATCACCGGCCTGGCCGCGCCGTACGCCAGCCCCTGGGCCACCGAGCATGCGGTGCGCAGCCCGGTGAAGGCGCCGGGGCCGCAGCCGAAGGCGATCGCGTCGACATCGGCCAGCGCCAGGCCGTGCGCGGCCAGCAAGGCCATCAGCTCGGGGATCAGCGCGGCCGAGGCCTGCGCGCCGCCGGCACCGTCGTGCGCGGCCTGCCGCCCGGGCGCGACCAGCGCGATTGCCATCGCGTCGGTGGAGGTGTCGAAAGCCAGCAGCGTGCCCATGGCGACAGTCTAAAGCCCGGGGTGCGTGAGATCATCAGGGGATGGGGAATGTAGGGAGACGCATCCTGCTGGGCGCCGTCGGGCTGTGGGCCGCGATGCCCGCGCTGGCAGCACCGCTGCCGGTCGAGGCCGAGGTGGCGCTCGACGCCGCCAAGGTGCCGCGCGAGGCGATGGTCGCCTGGGTGCAGGAGGTCGGCGCGAGCGCGCCGCGGCTCGACTGGCAGTCGCGCCAGCCGGTCAACCCGGCGTCGCTGATGAAGCTGCTGACCACCTCGGCCRCGCTCGAACTGCTCGGCCCGGCCTGGAGCTGGTCGACGCCGGTCTGGCTGCAGGGCACGGTGCGCAAGCCGGGCCCGAACGGCGTGCTCGACGGTGACCTCGTGATCCGCGGCACCGGCGACCCGAAGCTCGTGCCCGAGCGGTTGTGGATGATGCTGCGCCGCGTGCAGCAGCTCGGCGTGCACGAGATCCGCGGCGACATCGTGCTCGACCGCGGCGCGTTCCGCCCGGCGCTGCAGAACCCGGCCGATTTCGACAACGATCCGCTGCGGCCGTACAACGTGCAGCCCGATGCGCTGATGCTGAACTACAAGTCGCTGACGCTGACCTTCGCGCCCGACGCGCTGGCCGGCGTCGCGCGCGTCACCGCCGACGTGCCGCTGGCGGGCCTGCAGGTCGACGACGGCGTGCCGCTGATCGCCGGCCCCTGCGACGACTGGCGCGCGCCGCTGCTGCTCGATGCCGCCGATCCGGCAAAGCTCAAGCTGGCCGGCGGCTTCCGCAAGCTGTGCGGCGAGAAATCATGGTCGATCGCCTGGCCCGAGCCGCAGCGCTACAACGAGCGCCTGCTGCGCGGCCTGTGGCACGAGATGGGCGGCAAGCTGACCGGGCGCGTGCGCGACGGCGTCGCGCCGTCCACGCCGCCGAGCTTCGAACTGGTGTCGCCGCCGCTGGCCGAGGTGGTTCGCGACATCAACAAGTTCAGCAACAACGTGATGGCGCAGCAGCTGTTCCTGACGCTCGGCCTGACGCAGCGCGGCCTCGGCTCGCCGGAGCTCGCGCGCGAGGTGCTGCGCCAGTGGCTGGCCGAGCGCTGGCCGGAGGCGGCGCCGTCCGTGGTCATCGACAACGGCTCGGGCCTGTCGCGCGATTCGCGTGCCACCGCGCAGCTGCTCGCCCGCGTGCTGCAGGCCGACTGGATGGGGCCGGTGATGCCGGAGCTGATGAGCTCGCTGCCGGTCAGCGGCCTCGACGGCACGCTGAAGCGCTCGCGCGCGACGCTCGGCCGCGCGCACCTGAAGACCGGGTCGCTGAAGGACGTGGCCGGCATTGCCGGCTTCGTGCTGGGCAACAGCGGCCGGCGCTACATCGTGGTGGCCATCATCAACCACCCCAACGCCAACGCCGCCCGCCCGGCCCTCGACGCGATGACCCAGTGGGTCATCAACGACACGGTGAACTGACGGCGGTCAGAACCGGTAGCCGACCGAGAGATTCGTCGAGATCGGGTCCAGCTTCGTGTCGATCGACTGCCCGGTCGACAGCTTGGTGGTCGTCTTCAGGTAGGTCTTGATGACCGAGCCGTCGACGAACCAGTGCTCGTCGAACCGGTAGCTCAGGCCGAGCTGGAACGACGGCCCGAAGGCCGAATCCACCGACATCGACGTCGCCGGGCCGCCCGGGTTGGTCAGCGCGGTCAGCGTGCCCGAGCCTTCCTCGCCGTAGAAGTGCGCATAGGTCAGGCCGGCGCCGACGTAGGGGCGAAAGGGCGAGCTCGCCTCCAGGAAGCGGTACTGCGCAAACAGCGTCGGCGACACCTGCTTGATGGTGCCCAGCTTGCCGACGCCCGACAGCGCGCCGTCGCCGACCACCTCGTGCTTGTAGGGCAGGCCGGCGAAGAACTCCAGCGAGACATTGTCGGTCAGCATGTAGCCGAGCGTGAAGATCGCCTGCGTGTCGCTCTTCACGTCGACCTTGCTGTTGGGCAGGCTGGAGGCGCTCAGGTCGTCGCTCTTCACCTGCGGCGCGATCTGGTTGGCTCCCGCCTTCACCATCCAGGTGCCGGCCGATTGCGCGAGTGCCGCGGTGCTGCCGAACAGTGCCAGCGCCGCGATCGCAAGGGTCTTGATGCCATGGGTCATGGGAATGTCCTTTGGTGGGCGGAGCGATGGGCGCGGGCTCAGAGCCAGCCGCTTTCGACCATGCGCTTGGCGACGAAGCGCGCGAGCAACTGGTAGGCGAACGGCGTCGGGTGCACCGTGTCGGCGAATTCGTAGCGCGAGGTGTCGCCGGCGATCAGCGTGTCGGTCGAGCAGACCAGCGAGCTGGCGAAGGGCATCTTGACCGTGTTGGCGGTGTTCGCGCTGGCCAGGTCGCAGGCCGGCGTCGTCACGTTGGTCAGGCCGTACATCTCGGGATGGGCGACCTGGTCGCGGCCCTGCGTGTAGGCGTCGACTTCGAGCACGCCGGTGGTGCCGGTCAGGCCGGCGTGCAACTGGGCGTTGAACTGCGTCACCATCGTGTTGATCAGCGTCTGCACGTCCGCACTCTGCGAATAGCCGAGCGGTGTCTGGCTGACGTCGGGCAGGTTCACGACGACGACGTGCGTCGCGCCCTTCGCGAGGATCAGCGTCTTGATGTAGGCCGCCAGCTCGCCGCCGGCCTGGGCCATCGCGGTGACGGCCTGCGTCGGCGTGGCCTGGGCCGCGCTCACGGCCGCCAGGTTGATGAACACGTCGTTGCCGCCCGCCATCACCGTGACCAGCTCGGTGCCGCTGAAGCTGCCGCCGACGGCGGTCAGGTGGTTGTTGATCTGCGTGACGACCGGCACGGTGAGCTGGCCGACGTAGCCGCTGGTGTCGCCGGCGGCAATGAGGGCCTTGTTGCCGGGGCCGACCGGGTTGGTCACCCGCGCTCCGCCCTGGGCGTAGCCGTAGCAGCCGGCATGGGCCGCGGCGGCCTGCGCGAAGCCGGCCAGCGGCCCCGACGATTCCAGCCCGGTCTGCGCCGCGCACGGTGCGCCGGTGCCGGCCTGCACCGCCAGCAGCTCGGTCCAGTTCTTCGCGGCGCTGCTGTTCACGGTGTACTTGCCGCCATGGGTGGTCGCGACCAGCGCCGCCGTGGCGTACGTCCCGACATCGCTCAGGCTGTCACCGAACGACACCGTCGCGCTGTACTGCACGCGCGGCGACTGGTCGCCATCACCCCCGCCGCCACACGCGGCGAGCAGCAGCGACGCGAGCGTCACCGCACCCCAGGAACGGAAGTTCTTCATGCAATCCCCTTGGTTGGTCGGCGGGCGCACGGCGGCACCCGCCTGTCGTGTGGATGGTTGCGGCCGACTATAGAGAGGCACCGTTGCAATGCCTCGTCGGAGAAACCCCGCTCGCCGTGTAAAGAAGCGTAGCGGGGCCTGCCCTCAGAACGGGTTGTTGACGGCGCGGCTGGACGCCATCGAGCCGAGCTGGCCGTGGGCGGACGGGCCGAAGCGCAGGTTGTCGGCCCACAGCCAGGTGGAGCCGGTCGCATCGAGGGTGCCCGATTCCGGCACCTTCTTCAGCGTCGTCATGGTGCAGTTCGGCAGCACGGCGGTGCTCAGGCAGGCCGCGGCGTTGTTGTTCACCAACCCGTAGTTGGGGTAGTTGCGCACCATGTCCTGCAGGCGCTCGTCGAACACCACCAGGCCGACCGACTTGCCGCCGTCCTTCACGTCCTCGAGCTTCAGCCGCAGCGCCGCATTGAACTGGAAGCTGAGGGCCGACAGGAAGGCCGCGCGTCCCGGGTTCGCCAGGTCCTCGGCAGCCGCATACGGCGTCAGGCCCTGGTCGGCGGCGGTCGCGACGACCACCTTCGCGCCGAGGTCGGCCAGCCGGATGATCTGCCCGCCCAGCGCATCGCCGGCCGCGGCGGCGGCGGCCTGCAGGCTGCCCGCGTCCTGGCCGGGGAACTGCTGGTACAGCGCGACGATGTCGTTGGCGCCGGCCATCACCGTGACCAGGTCCTTGTTCGACAGCGAGTCGCCGGAGGTGAACTGCGTGATCTGCGAGGCCACGTCGTTGACGCCGGCGCCCACCGTCGCCAGCGTCTGCGCCGTGACCGCCGCGCTGTTCGGGTTGCACTCCGCGAAGACCAGGCCGAAGGTGCCGGCCACCATCTGGATCCAGATCGGGAAGCTCGAGCAGTCCAGCGCGGTGGTCGGCGTGGCCGGGGTGGTGGTGGTGTCGAAGATCACCGCGTTGATGCTGTACTTGGCGCCGGTGCTCGACATCACGCTGGCTTCGTCGCCGAACGAGATCAGCCGCCGCGGCACGAAGCGCTCGACCTGCGTGCCGCCACCGCACGATGCGAGCAGCGTGGCCGCCAGCACGGCCGCACCGAGGCGCACCCAGCTCTTTTGCTTCGGATCAGCCTTGAAAATCATGAACACTCCAGAGGGGAAAACGGTGAGGGGAGGAAGTCAGGCGGCGGCAGCCCGTTGCAGGCGGTCGCGCACACCGTCCCATTCGGGATCGGCGGGCGGCTCTTCCACCCAGATCAGATGCACGCCCTCGGCATCGAGTTCGCGCAGCGCGGAAAAAAGTTCGTGGGCCGCCTGCGACGCCTGCGACGGCATCACGCGGTGGCGCAGCCCGCGCACCGCCTTGGCGGGCACGGTCCGCGAATATACCGCCAGCTTCAATGTCGAGCCTTCGAGCATCTGCAACGCGGTATTCAGCATCGGCCCGGCCATCAGGCGCAGCTTGGCGCGCGGGGCGTAGTGGGCCTCGAGCGTGCCGGAGGCGCGCGGCGCGGCCTCGTCGCGGTCGGCCAGCGGCTGGCCGGCGGCCGCCTCCAGCTGCCGGCGCGTCAGCACGCCGGGGCGCAGCAGCACCGGGCGGCCGCGCGAGCAGTCGACGATGCTCGATTCGATGCCGACCTCGCAGTCGCCGCCGTCGAGCACCAGCAGCGCGTCGCCGAACTCCTCGACCACGTGCGCGGCGCGCGTCGGGCTGATGCGGCCGAAGCGGTTCGCGCTCGGTGCCGCGACGCCCGGCACGCCCAGCGCCTTGGCCTCGCGCAGCAGTGCCTGCGCGACCGGGTGCGACGGGCAGCGCAGGCCGATGCTGTCCTGGCCGCCGGCCGACGCACCGGCCACGCCGGGCGCGCGCGGCACGATCAGCGTCAGCGGGCCGGGCCAGAAGCGGGCCGCGAGCTGCTGTGCGACGGCCGGCCAGTCGGCGGCGAACACCTGCGCCGATCCGACGTCGGGCACGTGGACGATCAGCGGGTGGTCGGCCGGCCGGCCCTTGGCGGCGAAGATCTTCGCGACCGCCGCGTCGTCATCGGCACGGGCCGCCAGGCCGTAGACCGTCTCGGTCGGCATGCCGACCAGCTCGCCATCGGCCAGCGCGCGGGCGGCCTGGTGGACGGCCTGGGTGGCCGCGGCAGCGGCGGGGTCGYGGGCATCGAGCAGCACGGCAGGTCCTCGTCTCAGCCGCTCACCAGGCCGCGAGGCCCAGGTGCTCGGCCGCCTGCAGCGCGACCGCGTGGGCGAGCTCGGCCGTCGCGGCGGTGACCGTCAGGTGGCCCATCTTGCGGCCCGGGCGGGCGCTGGCCTTGCCGTAGAGGTGCAGGTGCACGCCCGGCAGCGCCAGCACCGCGGCCCAGTCGGGCTCGGTTTCGACCTTGCCGTCGCGGAACCACAGGTCCCCCAGCAGGTTCAGCATCACCGCCGGCGAGTGCAGCCGCGGCGCGGCGAGCGGCGCACCGGCCAGCGTGCGCACCTGCAGGTCGAACTGCGACTGGTCGCAGGCGTCGAGCGTGTAGTGGCCGGAGTTGTGCGGGCGCGGTGCCATCTCGTTGGCGACCAGCCGGCCGTCCTTCAGCACGAAGAATTCGACGCACAGCACGCCGACGTAGCCGAGCGTCGCGGCGATGCGCCCGGCATGCGCGATCGCCTGCTGCTGCACGTCGGGCGTCACGTCGGGCGAGGGCACGCGTGTCACCGCGAGGATGCCGTCGCGGTGCAGGTTCTGCTGCAGCGGGAAATGCACGCTCGCGCCGTCGGCGCCGCGCGCGACGATCACGCTCACCTCGTAGGCCAGCGGCAGCATCTGCTCGAGCACGCAGGGCACCTGCTTCAGCGCGTCCCACGCGGCGGCGAGCGCGGCGCGGTCGGCCACCCGCACCTGGCCCTTGCCGTCGTAGCCGAGGCGGGCGGTCTTCAGGATGCCGGGCAGCAGCGCGTCGTCGACGGCGTCGAGCTGGGCGCGCGTCTCGATCAGCGCGAACGGCGCGCACGGCACGCCGCAGCGGCCGAAGTGCGCCTTCTCGGCGGCCCGGTCCTGGCAGACCGCGACCGCATCGCCCGCCGGCGCGACCGGCCGCATCGCGGCCAGCGTGCGCAGCGCGGCGGCCGGCACGTTCTCGAACTCGGTGGTGACGGCCGCGCTGACGGCGGCCAGCTGCGTGAGCCCGGTCGAATCGAGGTAGTCGGCGCGCACATGGTGGTGCGCGACCAGGCCGGCCGGGCTGGCGGCGTCGGGGTCGAGCACCGCGGTGGCGTAGCCCATCTGCTGCGCGGCGTGCACGAACATGCGGCCGAGCTGGCCGCCGCCCATCACGCCCAGGGTCTGGCCGGGGGGGATGAAGCGCTGCGTCATTTGAGTTCGGAGGACATCGCGCGGGCGACCTCGGTCTGGCGGGCGCGGTAGGCCTCGAGCCGGGCGCGCAGCGCGGGCTGCTCGCAGGCCAGCATCGCGACGGCGAACAACGCGGCGTTGGCTGCGCCTGCCGCGCCGATCGCGAAGGTCGCGACCGGGATGCCCTTGGGCATCTGCACGATGGAATGCAGCGAATCGACGCCCTGCAGGTGGCGGCTCGCGACCGGCACGCCGAGCACCGGCACGGTGGTCTTGGCGGCCAGCATGCCGGGCAGGTGGGCGGCACCGCCGGCGCCGGCGATGATCGCGCGCAGGCCGCGCGGCGCGGCCGTTTCGGCGTAGGCGAACATGTCGTCGGGCATGCGGTGGGCAGAGACCACGCGCGCCTCGTAGGGCACGCCGAACTCGGCGAGAATCTCGGTCGCGAGGCGCAGGGTCTCCCAGTCGCTGCTGGAACCCATCACCACGCCAACCACGGGGGCGCTGCTCACGGCTCGCTCCAAGGGCTGAACAACCTTGAATTGTAGGCGGCGCGGCCCATCTGACCCCTAGGGCCTGTCAGCACTGCCCGCCTTCCCTTTGCCGGAACACGATGGACATCACGATTCAGAACTTCGAAGCCGACCTGATCAACGCCTCGGTCGAGCAGCCGGTGCTGCTGGACATCTGGGCGCCCTGGTGCGGCCCCTGCAAGGCGCTGACGCCGGTGCTCGAGAAGATCGAGGTCGCCTACGCCGGCCGCTTCAAGCTGGCCAAGCTGAACGCCGACGAGCAGCCCGAGATCTCCGGCCAGCTGTCGCAGATGTTCGGCGTGCGCAGCATCCCGTTCTGCGTGCTGTTCAAGGGCGGCCAGCCGGTCGACGGCTTCGTCGGTGCGCTGCCCGAGGCGCAGGTGCGCGAATTCCTCGACCGGCACGTGCCGAGCGCCGAGGAAGCGGCCGCCGGCGAAGACCTGGCCGCGGCCGAGGAGCTGCTGGCCGAGGGCGATGCCGACAGCGCGCTGGAGCGCCTGCAGGAGGCGGTGGCGATCGACCCGGGCAATGACGTGGCCCGCTACGACTACCTGCGCGCGCTGCTGACGGCCGGGCGTGTCGATGACGCGCGCCGCGCGTTCGACCCGGTCGCGAGCAAGGTGATGCTGGACGCGCGGCTGGCCGCGGCCGGCCACTGGCTGGCGGCCAGCGAGAAGGCCGCGTCGGCGCGCAGCCCCGAGCAGCTGGCGGCGGCGATCGCCGCGAACAAGCGGGATTTCGACGCCCGCTTCGAACTCGCCCAGACGCACTTCGCCGCGCAGCGCTTCACGCAGGCGATGGACGAGCTGCTCGAGATCGTGATGCGCGACAAGGCCTGGAACGGCGAGCTGGCGCGCAAGACCTACGTGGCGATCCTCGAGCTGATGAGCAAGCCGGCGCCGAAGGCCGAGGCCGCGGCGCCGAAGGGTGCGCTGGAGGTCACGGGCAAGGTCAATACCGCGCCGGCCGACCCGGTCATCGACCAGTACCGGCGCAAGCTGAGCATGGCGCTGTTCTGATCCGGGCTACGTGAGCGCCGCGTCGAGCAGGCGCAGCACCTCGGCCTGCTCGTCGGCGAAGGCCTTCCAGGCCGCCTCGGCCTGCTGCGAGTGCTTCTTGGCGGCATCGACCTGGCCGAGTGCCGCGTAGACCTGCGCCAGCCGGCTGTGCGTGGCGGCGCGGTCGTCCAGGTCGCAGTCGGCGCGGTTCGCGGCCTCGGCGGCCTGCGCGTCTTCGCGCGCCGCATCGGTCTGCTTCAGCTGGATGCGGCACCACGCCAGGTCGGCGCGCAGCCAGTTCGCCATGTGCGCCGCGCCCTGGGTCAGCGCATGGTCGAGGTGCAGCTCGTACAGCGGCAATGCGTCGGCATGCCGGCCCTGCAGCGACAGCAGCTGCGCCCGCATGACCGGCGCCAGCGCATCGAGCGCCGCGGTGCCGACCAGCGCATCGAAGTTCTGCGACGACTCGGCGCCGAGCATCGCCTGCCGCGTGGCCTGCGCCTCGCCGGGGCCGCTCAGCACGTTCTGGCGCGCCTGGCTGGCGTTCAGCCAGGCCATGTTGGCGAGCAGCGCCGCGAGCGTCGCCTCGTCGCCCTCGGACGTGGCGTGCTGGCGGGTGAGGGTGTACCAGGGCTGGGCCCGCTCGTAGCGGCCGGCGAAGTGGTAGGTCTGCGCGATCACGAGGCTGATGCGCGACTGTGCCGCATGATGTTTTGCATCCGCGAGCCGCAGGGTCTCGGCAACGCGCCGCGCCATCGACGCGAAGTCGTGCCGCACGTAGTCGAGGTGGGCCAGCCAGGCGCTGCACAGTGCATGCAGCGCCGGTTCGCGCGCGGCGCCGCTCATCGCGTAGGCGCGGTGGATCTTGTCGACCGCCTCGGCCGAGCCGAGCTTGCCGTAGTGCGCGATCAGCCCTTCGGCCAGGCTGATCCACGCGCTCAGCGCCATGTGCGGCTGCAAGGCGTACTGCTGCTGCAGGCCGGTGAGCGTCTTGCGCGCCTCGTCGAAGTGGCCGTGGCGCGCCATCAGGCAGGCGCGTTCGGCGCGCAGGCAATCGGCCTTGACCGGGTTGCCGGCGGCATCGATGGCGGCGTCGAGCTGCTTCAGCAGGCGGGACTGCATGGCGCTCAGGAGGTCAGGCGTTGCAGGGCTTCGCGGTACTTGGCGGCGGTCTTCTCGACCACCTCGGTCGGCAGGGCCGGGGCCGGGGCGCGCTTCGGCCAGGGTTGGCCGTCGATGCGGACCTGCTCGAGCCAGTCGCGCACGAACTGCTTGTCGTAGCTCGGCGGGTTGCGGCCTTCGCGGAAGGCGGCGTCGTAGCCCTCGACCGGCCAGAAGCGCGACGAGTCGGGCGTCAGCACCTCGTCCATCAGCGTCAGCGTGCCGTCGCTGTCGAGCCCGAACTCGAACTTGGTGTCGGCGATGATGATGCCCTTCTTCAGCGCGATCGCGGCGGCGCGGGTGTAGAGCTGGATCGCGGTGTCGCGCACGCGCACGGCGAGGTCGGCGCCGATGATCTGCGCCATCTTGTCGAACGAGATGTTCTCGTCGTGGTCGCCCATCTCGGCCTTGGTGGCCGGCGTGAAGATCGGTGCCGGCAGCGGGCTTGCGTTCTTCAGCCCGGGCGGCAGCGCGACGCCGCACACCGACTGGCTCTGCTGGTACTCGCTCCAGCCGCTGCCGGCCAGGTAGCCGCGCACCACGGCCTCGACGGGCAGCGGCTTCAGGCGCTTCACGAGCATCGAGCGGCCGCGCACCTGCGCGCGCTCGGCCGCGGTGACGACGCTCTCGGGGTCGTCGCCGGTCAGGTGGTTCGGGATGATGCCTTCGAGGTGCGCGAACCAGAACAGCGCCATCTGCGTCAGCAGCTCGCCCTTGCCGGGGATCGGTTCGCCCATGATCACGTCGAACGCGCTGAGCCGGTCGCTCGCGAGCATCAGGATACGGTCCGCGCCCACCGCGTAGTTGTCGCGAACCTTGCCGCGCGCGAGCAGGGGCAGGGAGGTGAGGGTGGAGTTCAGAACGGCGTTCATGGGCTCTTTCGGCGCAGGGGCAGGACAGCGCCGGATTGTAGTGAGCCACGAACGACGAAGCCCGGCATGGCCGGGCTTCATCAACAGTGAGGATGCGGGTTTCAGACCACCATCTGCGCCAGCTCACCCTTGGCGTAGCGCTGTGCCACCTGCGCGAGGCTCTGCGCCTTGATCTTGCCGGACTGGCCTTCGCAGCCGAACTCCAGGTAGCGCTGCTTGCAGATCGCCTTGGCCGCCTCGCGCGCCGGCTTCAGGTATTCGCGCGGGTCGAACTTCTCCGGGTTCTGCACGAAGAACTTGCGGATCGCCGCCGTCATCGCCAGGCGGATGTCGGTGTCGATGTTGATCTTGCGCACGCCGTGCTTGATGGCTTCCTGGATCTCGCTGACCGGCACGCCGTAGGTTTCCTTCATGTCGCCGCCGTACTCGCGGATCGCGGCCAGCAGCTCCTGCGGCACGCTCGAGCTGCCGTGCATCACCAGGTGGGTGTTCGGGATGCGGGCGTGGATTTCCTTGATGCGGCTGATCGCGAGGATGTCGCCGGTGGGCTTGCGGGTGAACTTGTAGGCGCCGTGGCTGGTGCCGATCGCGATCGCCAGCGCATCGAGCTGGGTGCGCTTGACGAAGTCGGCGGCCTGTTCCGGATCGGTCAGCAGCTGGTCCATCGTCATCGTCGCGTCGGTGCCGTGGCCGTCTTCCTTGTCGCCCTTCATCGTCTCGAGCGAGCCGAGCACGCCCAGTTCACCTTCGACCGTGACGCCTACCCGGTGCGCCATGTCGACCACCTTGCGCGTCACGTCGACGTTGTAGTCGTAGCTCGCGATGGTCTTGCCGTCGGCCTGCAGCGAGCCGTCCATCATCACCGAGCTGAAACCCAGGTTGATCGCGCCCTGGCAGACGTCCGGGTTCTGGCCGTGGTCCTGGTGCATCACCAAGGGAACCCGGGGGTAACTTTCGACCGCCGCGAGGATCAGGTGCTTGATGAACGGCTCGCCGGCGTACTTGCGGGCGCCGGCGCTGGCCTGCAGGATGACCGGGGCGCCGACCTCGTCGGCCGCGCTCATCACGGCTTGCACCTGCTCGAGGTTGTTGACGTTGAAGGCCGGAATTCCGTAGCCGTTCTCGGCGGCATGGTCCAGCAGCTGACGCATCGAAACGAGTGGCATGGCGATGTCCCTGGAAGTGAAGAAACCCTTCAGCCGGCATGAAACCGCGCTGTAACTCGCAGCATTGTACTGAGCAGCTCCGCGGGAAAACCCCGTGCCGGCGATGGCCTCCCCCGAGCGCGGGGGGCGGCGAGCCGGTCTCCAGCATGCACCGGAAATGGCCGGTCTTCCGGCCGCYTTTCCTGCTCAAGTCGCGCGGCGGTCGCGGGACACTGTTTGCAACATCCGACCGTCCCGCTGGAGGGAAACCCGTCATGGCCCGACTCGACCTGAATGCACTCACGCTGTGGATCACCGCGGCGGCCCACCAACAACCGCAGGACTTGGCGTCGCAGGTGATGGAGCGGGCCGGCGTCTCGCGCGCCACCGCCAACAAGGCGCTGCGCCGGCTGGCCGAGATGGCGTGGCTGGTGCGCGAAGGCAGCGCCTCGCGGCCGCTGTACCGGCCCGGCACGATGCGCCAGGTGGTGCAGCGCTACCCGCTGCACGGCCTCGGCGAGGACCTGCCGTGGTCGCGCGACTTCTCGCCGTTCTTCACGCTGCCGGATGCCGTGCGCCGCATGCTGCACCACGCCTTCACCGAGCTGCTGAACAACGCGATCGACCACAGCGCCGGGCAGAGCGTCACGGTGTCGATGCGCCAGACGGCCAGCCACGCTCAGCTGCTGGTGTCGGACGACGGCCGCGGCCTGTTCGACAAGATCAACGAATCCTTCGCGCTCGACGAGCCGCATCTCGCGATGCTCGAGCTCAGCAAGGGCAAGCTGACCAGCGCGCCGGACCGCCACTGCGGCCGCGGGCTGTTCTTCACCTCGAAGCTGGCCGACGTGTTCGACCTGCACGCCAACGAATCGGCRTTCCAGCATCGCGGCTGGGAGGCCGGCCGCTGGCGCGAAGGCAAGCCGCTGAAGCACCAGGGCACGTCCATCTACGTGGCGTTCGCGCTGGACAGCACGCGCACGCTGGAGCAGGTGCTGCAGGCGCACAGCGCCGACGGTGCCGGCTACGACTTCGAGCGCACCGTGGTGCCGCTGCGCCTGCTGACGACGACGCAGTCGGGACTGGAATCGCGGGCACAGGCACGCCGCGTCGGCGCCCGCCTGAACCAGTTCCGCCGCGCGGAGGTCGACTTCAGCGGCGTGACGAGCGTCGGGCACAGCTTTGCGGACGAACTGTTCCGCGTGCTGGCGAACGAGCAGCAAGGCCTGGATCTGGTGCCGATCAACATGCTGCCGGCGGTGGCAGCCATGGTGGGCAGCATCCGCCGCTAGCCGATCCGCTCGGCTCGATAGCCCTGGGCGCGCATCGCGGCCAGGATCTCCTCGATGTGGGCCACGCCGCGCGTGTGCACCACCACCTCGATCTCGGCGCGCTCCACCGACAGCGAGCTGAACGCCCGCTGGTGCTGCACCTCGTCGATGTTGGCGCCCAGCTTGCCGAGCAGCGTCGCCACGTCGGCCAGCGCGCCCGGCACGTCGCGCACGTCCATGCGCAGGCGCGCCAGCCGGCCCGACTTCACCATGCCGCGCTGGATGATCTCGCCCAGCACCAGCGGCTCGATGTTGCCGCCGGAGAGGATCAGCCCGACCTTGCGTCCGGCGAAGCGCGCGCGGTGCTTCATCAGCGCCGCCAGGCCGACGGCGCCGGCGCCCTCGACCACCGTCTTCTCGATCTCCAGCAGCATCAGGATCGCCTGCTCGATGTCGTCCTCGCCGACCAGCAGCACGTCGTCGACATGCTGCTTGATCAGCGGCGCGGTCAGCACCCCGGGCACCTTGACGCCGATGCCGTCGGCGATCGTCGCCTGCGCGCTCTCGCGCTGCTGGTTGTGCACCACGTTCCAGACGGCGGGGAAGCGCTCGGTCTGCACGCCGATCACCTGGATGCCCGGCTTCAGCGCCTTGGCGGCGCTCGCGATGCCGCCGATCATGCCGCCGCCGCCGATCGCCACCACCAGCGTGTCGAGCGCCGGCTGCTGCGCCAGCATCTCGAGCGCGATCGTGCCCTGGCCGGCCGCCACATCGAGGTCGTCGTAGGGGTGCACCAGCGTCAGGCCGCGCTCCTGCGCGAGGCGCAGGCCGTGGGCACGGGCGTCGTCGAAGGTGTCGCCTTCGAGCACCACGGTGGCGCCGAAGCCGCGCGTGCGCTCGACCTTCACCGCCGGCGCGAAGCGCGGCATCACGATGGTGGCGGGGATGCCCAGGCGCTGCGCGTGGTACGCGACGCCCTGTGCATGGTTGCCGGCCGAGACGGCGAGCACGCCGCTTGCGCGCTCGATGTCGCTCAGCTGGGCGATCTTGTTGAGGGCGCCGCGCTCCTTGAAGGAGGCGGTGAACTGCAGGTTCTCGAACTTCAGGAACACCTCGCAGCCGGCGATGGCCGAGAGGGTTCGCGAAGGCACGCAGGGGGTGTCGAGCACCTGGCCGTGCAGGCGCTCGGCGGCGGCACGGATGTCAGCGAGGACTAGGGTCATCCCGCCATTGTGCTTGGGCTCAGCCGACTCGGCACACCTTCAGCATGTTGGTGCCGCCGGGGTAGCCCATCGGCTCGCCGCAGGTGATCGCGTAGGTGTCGCCCGGCTTCAGCACGCCCTTCTCGACCAGCAGCAGCTCGGCGCGCTTCAGCGCCTCGTCGCGGTCGCTGAAGTTCGGCATCAGCAGCGGGCGCACGTTGCGGTACAGCATCATCTTGCGCTGCGTGACCACCTGCGAGGTCAGGCCGTAGATCGGCACGTGGATCTTATGGCGGCTCATCCACAGCGACGTGGAGCCCGACTCGGTCAGCGCGAGGATCGCCTTGCAGCCCAGGTGGTAGGCGGTGAAGAGCGCGCCCATCGCGATCGACTGGTCGATGCGGCCGAACTTCTTGTTCGTGAAGCCGGCGTCCAGCGAGATCTCCTCGGCGCGCTCGGCCTCGATGCAGATCGTGGACATCATCTCCACCGTCTCGACCGGGTACTTGCCGGCCGCCGTCTCGGCGCTCAGCATCACCGCGTCGGTGCCGTCGAGCACCGCGTTGGCCACGTCGCTCACCTCGGCGCGGGTGGGCACCGGGTTGACGATCATCGATTCCATCATCTGCGTCGCGGTGATGACCACGCGGTCCATCTCGCGCGCCATCTTGATCATGCGTTTCTGCAGTGCGGGCACCGCGGCGTTGCCGACCTCGACCGCCAGGTCGCCGCGCGCGACCATGATGCCGTCGCTCGCACGCAGGATGCTCTCCAGCGCCGGGATCGCCTCGGTGCGCTCGATCTTCGCGATCAKCGCCGGCTTGTGGCGCCACGGCTCGCCGGCCACGTTGGCCAGCTGGCGCGCCATTTCCATGTCGGTCGCGTTCTTCGGGAAGCTCACCGCCAGGTACTCGCACTGGAAGCTCATCGCGGTCTTGATGTCCTCCATGTCCTTGGCGGTCAGCGCCGGGGCGGTCAGGCCGCCGCCGGCCTTGTTGATGCCCTTGTTGTTCGACAGCTCGCCGCCGATCACGACGGTGGTGTGCACCTGGTCGCCGCGTACCGCGTCGACCGTCAGCTTCAGCAGCCCGTCGTTCAGCAGCAGCGTGTCGCCGGGCTTCACGTCGCGCGGCAGCTCCTTGTAGTCGAGGCTCACGAGCTCGTTGGTGCCGAGCGCGGTGCTGCTGGCGTCGAGCACGAACTTCTGGCCCGGCTCGAGCATCGTCTTGCCGCCCTCGAACTTGCCGACACGGATCTTCGGGCCCTGCAGGTCGGCCATGATGGCCACTTCCTTGCCGGCGGCGCGGGCGACCTCGCGCACCAGGCTCGCGCGGTCGATGTGGTCCTGGGCCTTGCCGTGCGAGAAGTTCAGGCGCACGACGTCGACGCCGGCGCGGATCATCTGTGCGAGCACCTCGGGCGAACTGGAGGCGGGGCCGAGGGTGGCGACGATCTTGGTGGCGCGGGGCATGGTGGAGGTCTCCTGTATTTTCATTGTGGATCAGCGCGCTGCACCGGCCGCCGCCGGGCCGTCCCAAGGCGGCCGCGCCCCCTCGGGGGGCAGGAACGCAGTGACGTGGGGGCGGTCACCCTGCACGGCGCTGCAGGATCTCGAAGGCGGGCAGGGTCTTGCCTTCCAGCACTTCCAGGAAGGCACCGCCGCCGGTCGAGATGTAGCCGACATCCTTCTCGATGCCGTACTTCGCGATCGCGGCCAGCGTGTCGCCGCCGCCGGCGATGCTGAACGCATCGGAGGCGGCGATCGCGCGCGCCAGCGTCTCGGTGCCGTGCGCGAACGCATCGAACTCGAACACGCCGACCGGGCCGTTCCAGACGATGGTGCCGGCGGCCTTCAGCTGGGCGGCGAGCCTGGCCGATGTCTCCGGGCCGATGTCGAGGATCAGGTCGTCGGCTTCGACGGCCGAGGCTGCCTTCACGGTGGCCGGCGCATCGGCCGCGAAGGCCTTCGCGGTGACGACGTCGGTCGGGATCGGCACCGCGGCGCCGCGCGCCTTCATGGCCTCGATCACCGCCTTGGCCTCGCCGACCAGGTCGGCCTCGACCAGCGACTTGCCGATCGGCAGCCCGGCGGCCAGCAGGAAGGTGTTGGCAATGCCGCCGCCGACGATCAGCTGGTCGACGTTCTTCGCGAGCGACTGCAGGATCGTCAGCTTGGTGCTGACCTTGCTGCCGGCGACGATCGCCACCAGCGGGCGTTTCGGGTTGGCCAGTGCCTTCGTGATCGCGTCGATCTCGGCGGCCAGCAACGGGCCGGCGCAGGCGATCTTCGCGAACTGCGCGATGCCGTAGGTCGAGGCCTCGGCGCGGTGCGCGGTGCCGAAGGCGTCGTGCACGAAGATGTCGCACAGCGCGGCCATCTTGCGCGAGAGCTCCTCGCTGTTCTTCTTCTCGCCCTTGTTGACGCGGCAGTTCTCGAGCAGCACCACCTGGCCCGGCGCGACCTGGACCCCATCGACCCAGTTCGCGATCACCGGCACGTCGCGGCCGAGCAGCTCGCCCAGGCGCTTCGCGACCGGGGCCAGCGAATCCGCCGGCTTGAACTCGCCCTCGGTCGGGCGGCCCAGGTGCGAGGTCACCATCACCGCGGCGCCGGCCTTCAGGGCCAGCTCGATGCAGGGCACCGAGGCGCGGATGCGGGTGTCTTCGGTGATGCGGCCGCTGTCGTCCAGCGGCACATTCAGGTCGGCACGGATGAACACGCGCTGGCCTGCAGCTTTGCCTTGGGCTGCAAGGTCTTCAAAACGGAGAACGTTCATGGGTGGCCAAAGTTAGAGGGGGAATTCTAGGGATGCCGCAGGCGCAAAAGTTACGAAGCGGTTCCGAGATCCATTGGACACCAGCCGGGCGGCCTCTACCACCCCAGCAGCAGTTTCAGCGGCATCAGCACGGCCATGCCGACCACGATGGTGCCGAGGATGCCGCGGCGCCAGAAGAACCAGGCGGTGGCGGCCGCCACGGCGTAGATGCGCGCGTCCTGCCAGGTGCTGATCAGCTGGCCGTGGCTCATCACGACCTCGGGCACGACGACGGCCGCCAGCGCCGCGAGCGGGGCGAAGCGCAGGCCGCGCTGCACCCAGCCGGGCAGGCGCAGCTCGCGTTCGGGAATCAGGAAGAAGCAGCGGGTGACCACCGTGATCACGGTCAGGCCCACGATCGTGATGAAGGATTCCCAATCACTCATGACGCCACCCTGTCGCGCGGCTTGGCGCGCATCAGCGACGCGAGCACGCGCCGTCCGGCATCGCCGCCGCCGTCGATCATCAGCCCGATGCACACCGCGGCGGCGATCGCGACCACGATGTTCAGCCGGTACGGCAGCGCGAAGGCCGCGACGGCGGCGGCGCCCGCCACCACCGCCGCGAAGCTGGTCGCCTTGTCGGACAGCAGCGCGTAGCCCAGCCCGAGCAGCGCCAGCACGCCGGCGAAACCCAGGCCCCAGTGCGTCGGCACCACGTCGGCCAGCACGATGCCGAGCACCGACGGCACCTGCCAGGCCAGCCAGCTCATGAAGCTGCTGCCGAGGAAGTACTCGACCTGGCCCTCGTCGTCGCGCGGCTCCTTGAACCTCTTCATGAAGAGCACGTAGTTCAGGTCGGCGGTCAGGTAGCCGAGCAGCATCCGCTGGCCGCGCGGGAAGCGCATGAAGAACGGCCGCCAGTGGGCGCTGAAGATCACGAAGCGCAGGTTCACGCACAGCGCGGTGGCCCAGATCACCCAGGCCGGCGAGCCGGCGCCCATCAGCGGGATGGCCGCCAGCTGCGCGCTGCCGGCGAACACCGCGAAGGTCATCAGCAGCGACAGCGGGATCGAGAGCCCCGCCTTCACCATCGCGACGCCGGTCACCAGGCCCCAGGCGGCGATGCCCAGGCTGACGCCGGACATCTCGCGCATGCCGAGGGCGAACTGGGGGTGGCGGACGAGGGCGCGCAGCGGGGAACTCATGCGGGCATTGTCACCGCATGCGGGTTATCCCGCTGTCAGGTGTCGTTGTGGCGGGCCGCCTTGGCGCCCGGCGTCTTGGCCGGCCGCTTCTCGGCGGCGGGCGCGGGGGTTTCAGCCGGGGCGTCGCCTTCGGGGGCGGCCTTGGCCTCGGACTTCGCGTCGGCGCGGACGTCCGCCTTGGGCTCGGCCTTGGATTCACCCGACTTCGCGCCGCCTGCCAGCTGCGGCACCACCGGCTCGATCTTGTTCTCGCGCATGTAGTCGTTCATGTCGCGCCAGCCGGCGAACACCGAGGCCTTGTCGGCCTTCTTGTTCAGCGCGTAGCAGTCCTCGATGGCCCGGTTGGCGTGGCGGCAGGCGCCGCCGATCGCGCGGCCGTCGGCCTCGCGGGCCGCGGCCAGCTTCTCGGCCGAGTCGACCCCCAGCATGTCGCAGCCGGCGAGGGCGGCGGCGCAGAGCAGGAACGCGGTGATCAGGTGGCGTGGCATGGCGGGCGGTGGTCCGGGGACGGGGCTGTGGCTGCAGTGTCCGCTGGTTCGCGGGCGGGGCAGGCGTGAAAAAGCCCCTCGAAGAGGGGCCAGTTCCAGGCTTTGCCGAAGAAGCTCAGGCCGGGCGCATCGCCATCAGGCGGGCGACGCGCTCTTCCGTCGACGGGTGGGTCGAGAACAGCCCGCGCAGCCCGCCGCCGGACAGCGGGTTCATGATCATCATCTGCGCCGTCTCCGGGTGGCGTTCGGCGGCCTCCATCGGCATGCCCTGCGCGTAGCGGTGGATCTTCTGCAGCGCGCTGGCCAGCGCCTGCGGGTCGCCGGAGATCTCGGCGCCGCCGCGGTCGGCCTCGAACTCGCGGGCGCGGCTGATCGCCATCTGGATCAGGCTCGCCGCCAGCGGCGCGAGCAGCATCACCAGCAGGCCGACGATCGGGTTGTGCGGCCGGCCCTCGCTGTCGCGGCCGCCGAAGAACATCGCGAAGTTCGCGAGCATCGAGATCGCGCCGGCCATCGTCGCGCTGACCGTGCTGATCAGGATGTCGCGGTGCCGCACGTGCGCCAGTTCATGGGCCATCACGCCACGCAGCTCGCGCTCGCTGAGCACGCGCAGGATGCCGGTGGTGGCGGCCACCGCCGCGTGCTCCGGGTTGCGGCCGGTCGCGAAGGCGTTCGGCGCGTCTTCGTTGATCAGGTAGACGCGCGGCATCGGCAACTGGGCGCGCTGCGCGAGCTCGCGCACCATCCGGTAGAACTGCGGCGCCGAGGTCTCGTCGACCTCCTGCGCGTTGTACATGCGCAGCACCATCTTGTCGGAGAACCAGTAACTGAAGAAGTTCATGCCGACGGCGACGAGCAGCGCGACCATCATGCCGGCGCGGCCGCCGATCATCGCGCCGATGGCCATGAACAGCGCCGTGATGGCAGCCATCAGCACCGCGGTCTTCAACAGGTTGAACATGGAGAGGCCCTTTCTCTGGCTACAGGGCCTCAGATGAGGTCCTGCGCTTCAAGTTCAATCGGCGCGGCCAAAAGCGCTGCCCGGCGCGACCGGGCGCGACTGCAGCCAGGCCGCCGCCGCCAGCCGCTTGCCGCCCGGGCGTTGCAGCTCGGTCAGCCGCAGCGATCCGGTGCCGCAGGCGACCTCGAGG
>NZ_JBFUCB010000043.1:0-19853 GCF_056405435.1 Rhizobacter sp. P1_G5
CACCTGGATCGAGCAGGTCGCCGTGATGCCGAACTTCGATTGCTTGACCGTCAGCCCCGCATTCAGCTGCAGGCCCGAGAACGAGGCCACGCCGTTGTTGAGCGCGAACGTCACGGGCCCGCTGACGCTGGCACTGCCGCTGCCCGCCTGGTAGCCATCGACGGTCTGCAGCATCGCGACAACCGGCGGCGCGATCGCCGCCTTCAACGTGCTCATGAACTTCTGCTGCGCGCGGATGACGCCGCCATAGACGTTGGGGCTGGTCGACGTCTGCTGATACTCCGCATAGCCGACATTCGGTATGCCGAGCGAGCCCTGGTACACCACCGTCTCGGCGGTTGCGAAGCCGGATGCCAGCGCAAGCGCGGCGGCAAGACATAGTTTTCGAATCATTGGAATCCTCCTTGTCGTCCGGATCGGACACGCGGATGCTTCCAGATCGGCGTGCCGGATTCATGCTCTGCGTTGAGGTTGGTGATTCGCGTGGCCTGTGGCAAGCTCCGTTGCCATCCGCTCCGCGCGCTCGATCGAGACCCCACCCATGGCCAAGATCCCACCGGGCGTCGGCCCGCGCTTCCCGCAGGTCGTCGTGCTGTTCGGCGCCACCGGCGACCTCGCACGGCGCAAGCTGCTGCCGGGGCTCTACCACCTGTCGGCAGCGGGCTTCATCCCGGGCTGCCGCATCATCGGCGTCTCGCTCGACGACATCGATGCCGACGGCTTTCGCGCCGCGGCCCGCGCCGCGCTCGGCGAGTTCGCGAGCCGCAAGGTCACCGAATCCGACTGGGCGCAGTTCTCGCAAAGCCTCGACTACGTGCCGCTCGCGGCCGGCGCGCCTGCGCTGCGCGCCGCGGTCGAGGCCGCCGAGCGCAGCCTGGGCGGCCCGGGCGACGAGATGCGCCGCCTGCACTACCTGAGCGTGCCGCCCAACGCCGCGCTGCCGGCGGTGCAGATGCTCGGCGAGGCGGGCCTGGTGGAGCGCTCGCGCATCGTGATGGAGAAGCCCTTCGGCACCGACCTCGCGAGCGCCGTCACGCTGAACGCGCGGTTGCACGAGACCTTCGCCGAGGAGCAGATCTTCCGCATCGACCACTTCCTCGGCAAGGAGCCGGCGCAGAACATCCTCGCGTTCCGCTTCGCCAACGGGCTGTTCGAGCCGATCTGGAACCGCAACTTCATCGACCACGTGCAGATCGACGTGCCCGAGACGCTCGGCCTGGGCACGCGCGCCGGCTTCTACGAGCAGACCGGCGCGTACCGCGACATGGTGGTCACGCACCTGTTCCAGATCCTCGCCTTCATGGCGATGGAGCCGCCCACTGCGCTCGAGCCGGCACCGATCAGCGAGGAGAAGAACAAGGTCTTCCGCAGCATGCTGCCGATCCAGCCGGCCGACGTGGTGCGCGGCCAGTACGCCGGCTACCGCGACGAACCCGGCGTCGACCGCGAATCCGAGGCCGAGACCTTCATCGCGCTGAAGTGCTACATCGACAACTGGCGCTGGGCCGGCGTGCCGTTCTTCCTGCGCACCGGCAAGCGCATGGCCGAGGGCCAGCGCATCATCTCGATCGCGTTCCGCGAGCCGCCGAAGAGCATGTTTCCGCCCGGCTCCGGCGTCGGTGCGCAAGGCCCCGACCACCTCACGTTCGACCTCGCCGATGCGTCGAAGATGTCGCTGTCGTTCTATGGCAAGCGCCCCGGGCCGGGCATGCGGCTGGACAAGCTGAGCCTGCAGTTCGCGATGCACGACACCGGCCTGATCGGCGAGGTGCTCGAGGCCTACGAGCGGCTGATCCTCGACGCGATGCGCGGCGACCGCACGCTGTTCACCACCGCCGAGGGCATCGAGCGGCTGTGGCAGGTGTCGACGCAGCTGCTCGAGTCGCCGCCGCCGGTGCGGCTCTACCCGCCGGGCTCGTGGGGGCCGAAGTCGATCCACCAGCTGATCGCGCCGCACGCGTGGCGGCTGCCGTTCGAGCGCGCGTGGCGCGATCCGAACAAGACCGGGAACTGATCAGGGAACGGATCAGAACGCCGACGGGTACTCGACCGCCGGGTCGAGGAAGTACTCGGCGGCCGCCGCGGGCGGCATGTGACCCCAGGCTTGCCAGAGGTCGGTTGCGAAGCCGGCGGCCATGGCCGGGCTCATCAGCCTGGAGGCCACCATCAGTTCCGCGGCGACCTGTTCGATCCAGGTCTGGCGGTCGAGGAGGGGAGAGAGCGTTTGCATGGGGTGGATTCTTCGGTGGGACGCGGCGGCTGCCAATCCGCAGGAAGCGGGCCCCCGGAAGAGGGGACTGTCGCCGGGCCCCGCGGCCGCCGCATCCATCAGTTTGTGGATGGACGGACGCGCCACAATCGGTGCATGAGCATCCCCTCTCTCCCTGCAGCCGACGCCGCGCGCCTCGCGCTGCGCTGCCTCGACCTGACCTCGCTGAAGGACGACGACACGCCGGCCTCGATCGAGGCGCTGGCCGACCAGGCCCGCACGCCGCACGGTGCGCCGGCTGCGCTGTGCGTCTATCCGGCCTTCGTGCCGGCGGCGAAGCGCCGGCTGGCCGCGCTGGGGCTGGCGGCGGTGCGGGTGGCGACGGTCGTCAACTTCCCGCGCGGCGAAGCGTCCCCCGAGGCGGTGGCGGCGCAGATCGCCGTGGCCCGCGACGCCGGCGCCGACGAGATCGACACGGTGTTCCCGTGGCGCGCACTGCAGGCGGGCGATGCCCAGGCCGGCGCGGCACTGGTCGCAGCCTGCCGCCGCGCCTGCGGGCCGCTGCCGCTGAAGGTGATCCTCGAGACCGGTGAGCTGCAGCGGCCCGAGCTGATCCGCCAGGCCAGCGAGATCGCGCTGCGCGAGGGCGCCGATTTCCTGAAGACCTCCACCGGCAAGGTGGCCGTCAACGCGACGCCGCAGGCCGTCGAGCTGATGGGCGACGTGATCCGCGCGCGCGGCACCCGCGCCGGGCTGAAGGTGGCCGGTGGCGTGTCGGCGATCGCCGACGTGCAGCGCTACCTCGCGCTCGCCGCCGAGGTGTATGGCGCCGATCGCCTCGGCCCCGACACGCTGCGCTTCGGTGCGTCGAGCCTGCTGGCGGTGCTGCTGGCGGCGATCGACGGCGGGCCGGCGCCGGTGCGCGTGAGCGGCTACTGATGGCCGGGTTGCTGCCCCAGGAAACCATCCGCCGCAAGCGCGACGGCCATGCGTTGGGCGATGCCGAGCTGCGCGCGTTCGCACAGGGCATCGCGAACGAATCCGTCAGCGAGGCGCAGATCGCCGCGTTCGCGATGGCGGTGTGCTGGCGCGGCATGGACACCGCCGAGGCGGTCTCGCTGACCCTGGCGATGCGCGACAGCGGCAGCGTGCTGCGCTGGGCCGATGAGGCGCTGCCCGGTCCGGTGCTCGACAAGCATTCCACCGGCGGCGTCGGCGACACCGTGTCGCTGATGCTCGGCCCGATGCTCGCGGCCTGTGGCGGCTTCGTGCCGATGATCTCCGGCCGCGGCCTGGGCCACACCGGCGGCACGCTCGACAAGCTGGAGGCGATCCCCGGCTACCGCGCGGGCGTGCCGGTCGAGCAGCTGCGGCGCGTCGTGCGCGAGGCCGGCGTCGCGATCGTCGGTGCCGGCGACACGCTCGCGCCGGCCGACCGCCGCTTCTACGCGGTGCGCGACGTGACGGCCACCGTCGAATCGGTGCCGCTGATCACCGCCTCGATCCTGTCGAAGAAGCTGGCCGCCGGCCTCGGCGCGCTGGTGCTCGACGTGAAGTTCGGCAACGGCGCCTTCATGCAGGACCTGGCGCGCRCACGCGAGCTGGCGCGCAGCCTGGTCGAGGTCGGCTGCGGCGCCGGGCTGCCGACGCAGGTGCTGCTGACCGACATGAACCAGGCGCTCGCGCCGGCCGCCGGCAACGCGCTGGAGGTGCAGGTGGCGCTGGACTACCTGCGCGGCACGGCGCGGCCGGCGCGGCTGCACGAGGTGGTGATGGCGCTCGGCGCGGCGGTGCTGCAGCAGGCCGGGCTGGCAGCCGATGACGCCGAGGCGCGCATGCGGCTGCTGCGCGCACTCGACAGCGGATCGGCCGCCGAACGCTTCGCGCGCATGGTGGCGGGGCTGGGCGGGCCGGCCGACGTGCTCGCGAACCCCGGGCTGCCGCAGGCCGCGGTCGTGCGCGACGTGACGGCGGGCGACGCCGGCTTCCTCGCGGCGGTCGACACGCGCGCGCTCGGCATGACCGTCGTCGCGCTCGGCGGCGGACGGCGCCGCAGCGGCGACGCCATCGATCCGTCGGTCGGCCTCTCGGATCTGCTGCCGATCGGCACGCGCGTGGAAGCCGGCGCGCCGCTCGCCCGCGTGCATGCGCGCACGGAAGCCGATGCCGAGGAAGCCATCGCCGCGGTGCGCCGCGCCTGTGCCATCACCGACCATGCGCCTGCACCAAGACCGCTGATCGCCGAACACATCACCAGGACCACCCCATGACCGACGATGACCTGATCGCCGAGGCTCGCCAGGCACGCGATGCCGCCTACGCGCCGTACTCCGAGTTCTTCGTCGGTGCCGCGCTGCTGGCTGCGGACGGCCGCGTGTTCCACGGCTGCAATGTCGAGAACGCGTCCTACGGCCTGTGCAATTGCGCCGAGCGCACGGCGTTCTTCACCGCGATCGCGGCCGGTGTGCCGGTCGACGGTTTCGCGCGGCTGGCGGTGATCGGCGACACCCCGGGCCCGATCTCGCCGTGCGGCGCGTGCCGGCAGGTGATGTTCGAGCTCGGCGGGCCGCGGTTGCCGGTGCTGCTGACGAACCTGGCCGGCGCACGCCGCGAAACGACTGCCGGCGAGTTGCTGCCCGACGGTTTCCGGCTCGCGACCTGAACGGGTTGCAAGCCGAGGGCTTTCCCTGGGATTCGCCGGGCGTTCCTGCGCACGCTTCTTGCGAGAATGACTCGCACCATTTTTCAGGGACCTTACGAATGAAGCGCACCGCCTTCACCCTGGCCCTCGCGGCCACCGCCATCGCCGCCCAGGCCGAGCCGGCCATCGTCTACGACGCCGGCGGCAAGTTCGACAAGTCGTTCAACGAGGCCGCCTACAACGGCATCGAGCGCTTCAAGAAGGAGACCGGCACCGCCTACCTCGATTTCGAGATCTCCAACGACACCCAGCGCGAGCAGGCGCTGCGCCGCATGGCGCAGAAGGGGTCGGACCCGGTCATCGCGGTCGGCTTCGGCCATGCGTCGGCGCTCGAGAAGGTCGCCAAGGAATTCCCGAAGGTGCACTTCGCGATCATCGATTCCGAAGTGAAGCAGCCCAACGTGCAGTCGGTGCTGTTCAAGGACCAGGAAGGCTCGTTCCTCGCCGGCTGGCTGGCCGCGACGACCAGCAAGTCGGGCAAGGTCGGCTTCGTCGGCGGCATGGACGTGCCGCTGATCCGCCGCTTCCAGTGCGGCTACGAGCAGGGCGCGAAGGTCGCGAACCCGAAGGTCGAGGTCGTCAGCAACATGACCGGTACGACGCCGTCGGCCTGGAGCGACCCGACGCGCGGCGGCGAACTCGCGAAGGCCCAGTTCTCGCGTGGCGTCGACGTCGTCTTCGCGGCCGCCGGCGGCACCGGCATCGGCGTCTACCAGGCCGCCAAGGACCAGGGCAAGCTCGCGATCGGCGTCGACAGCAACCAGAACCACCTGCAACCGGGCACGATGCTGTCGTCGATGCTCAAGCGCGTCGACAACGCGGTCTACGGCCTCGTCAGCTCGGCGAAGAACGGCAGCTGGAAGCCGGGTCTCGTCGTGCTGGGCCTGAAGGAGCAGGGCGTCGGCCTCGCGATGGACCAGTACAACGCCAAGCTGGTCAGCGACGACACGAAGAAGAAGCTCGCCGCGGTGGAAGCCGACATCGTGTCCGGCAAGCAATCGGTCGCGAACTACACGCCCGAAGCCGGCTGCAAATACTGACCCGTCTTGAAACCCGACCTTGCCGTTGAACTGAGCGGCATCCACAAGACCTTCGGCGCGGTGCACGCCAACCGCGGCGTGAACCTCGCGGTGCAGCGCGGCAGCGTGCACGGCATCGTCGGCGAGAACGGCGCCGGCAAGTCGACGCTGATGAGCATCCTCTACGGCTTCTACCCGGCCGACGAGGGCAGCATCGCGATCGACGGCAAGCCGGTCGCGCTGCGCGGCACGCACGACGCGATCGCGCACGGCATCGGCATGGTGCACCAGCACTTCATGCTGGTCGACCGCTTCACCGTGCTCGAGAACGTGGTGCTCGGTGCGGAGCAGGGCTTCGCGCTGTCGAAAAGCCTGGCCGCGGCGCGCCGCGAGCTGCAGCGCCTGGAGCAGGAGTTCGGGCTCGTCGTCGACCCGGACGCCCGCGTGTCCGAGCTGCCCGTGGGCGTGCTGCAGCGCGTCGAGATCCTGAAGGCGCTGTTCCGCGGTGCCCGCATCCTGATCCTCGACGAGCCGACCGGCGTGCTGACGCCGCAGGAGACCGAAGCGCTGTTCCGCGTGCTCGCCACGCTGAAGGCGCGCGGCGTCACGGTGCTGCTGATCACGCACAAGCTGAAGGAGATCCTCGCGGTGACCGACCGCGTCACGGTGATGCGCGGCGGCAGCGTCGTCGCCGACCGCGAGACGGCGCAGACCACCGAGGCCGAACTGGCCGAGCTGATGGTGGGCCGCCAGGTGCAGCGCTCCGGCACGCACCTCGCGCGTGAGCGCGGCGAGTTGCGGCTGCAGGCGCAAGGCCTGAGCTGGCGCGATGCCGGCGGCGTGCTGCGGCTGCAGGACGTGTCGCTCGACCTGCATGCCGGCGAGATCGTCGGCGTGGCCGGCGTCTCGGGCAACGGGCAGAGCGAGCTGCTGGCGCTGCTGAGCACGCTGCAGCCGCTGCAGCAGGGGCGGCTGGCCATTGCCTGCGAGGATGGCACCCGGGTCGACATCGACGCCACGCACCCCGGCAACCCGCACCGGCTGCGCGAGCTCGGCATCGCGCACGTGCCGGAAGACCGCCACCGGCTCGGGCTGGTGCTCGGCTTCGAGGCCTGGGAGTCGTCGCTGCTCGGCTACGTGGACGATGCGGCGCTGCGGCGCGGCCCGTTCATTGCCGGTGCGCAGGCACGCACGCAGTGCCGGCAGATGATGGAGGAGTTCGACGTGCGGCCGCGCAACGAGCGGCTCGCGTCGTCGAAGTTCTCCGGCGGCAACCAGCAGAAGCTGATCCTCGCGCGCGAGTTCCGGCGCGCGCCGCGCGTGCTGCTGATCGGGCAGCCGACGCGCGGCGTCGACATCGGCGCGATCGAGACCATCCACCGCCGCATCGTCGGGCTGCGCGATGCCGGCTGCGCGGTGCTGCTGGTGTCGACCGAGCTGGACGAGATCCTCGCGCTGTCGGACCGCATCGTCGTGATGAGCGGCGGGCGCATCACCGGCGAGGTCGCGCGCGACGAGGCGGACGAGACGCGGCTGGGGTGCCTGATGGGCGATGCCCGGGCGACCGGAGTGCCGGCATGAAGCACGTGCCTGCGGTGCTGCCGCGCTGGATCGACGTGCTGTTGCTGCCGGTGTTGAACGTCGCGATGGCGCTGCTCGCTGCCGGCCTGGTGGTCTGGGCGATCGGGCAGAACCCGTTCACCGCGGTGCAGCTGCTGGTGCAGGGCGCGTTCGGCAGCGAGCTCGCGTGGAGCTACACGCTGTACTACACGACCAACTTCATCTGCACCGGGTTGGCGGTGGCGGTGGCCTTCCATTGCGGGCACTTCAACATCGGCGCCGAGGGGCAGGGCACGGTCGGCGGGCTCGGCGTCGGCCTCGTGCTGCTGGCGGGCGACGCGTGGCTCGCCCCGGCGCTGCTGCTGCCGCTGGCGATTGCCGGCGGGCTGGCGGCGGGGGCCGCGTGGGCGTTCGTGCCGGCGTGGCTGCAGGCGCGGCGTGGCAGCCACATCGTCATCACGACGATCATGTTCAATTTCCTCGCGTCGACGCTGATGGTGTGGCTGCTGGTCAACGTCGTGAAGGTGCCGGGCAACCAGGCGGTGGAGTCGCGGCTGTTCGCGCCGGGCGCGGTGCTGCCGAGCGCGCAGGCGATGTTCGGTGCGATCGGCATCGAGTGGCCCGACACGCCGCTGAACCTCGCGTTCGCGCTGGCCCTGCTGGCCTGCGTGGGCCTGTGGGCGCTGCTGTGGCACACGCGGCTCGGCTATGCGCTGCGGGCGGTGGGTCTCGCGAGCGATGCGGCGCGCTATGCGGGCATCGATCCGCGGCGGCTCACGGTGATCGCGATGTGCCTGTCGGGCGCGCTCGCGGCGCTGGTCGGCGTCAACGAGATCGCCGGCGTGCACCACAAGCTGCTGCTGGATTTCGTCGCCGGCGCGGGCTTCACCGGCATCGCGGTCGCGTTGATGGGGCGCAACCACCCGGTGGGCATCGTGCTGTCGGCGCTGCTGTTCGGCGCGCTGGCGCAGGGCGGCTCCGAGCTGGTGTTCGAGATGCCGGCCTTCACGCGCGACATGTCGGTGGCGGTGCAGGGCTTCGTCGTGCTGTTCTGCGGCGCGTTGTCGCTGATGCTGCGGCCGCCGGTGGCGTGGCTGTATGGCCGGCTGGCAAGGGGCGCGGCATGACGGACGACTGGCTGATCGTCGCATCGGTGCTTGGCGCCACGCTGCGCATCGCCGTGCCGCTGGTGCTGTGCGCGCTGGCCGGCGTGTTCAGCGAGCGCGCCGGCGTGATCGACATCGGGCTCGAGGGCAAGATGCTCGCGGCCGCGTTCGCCGCCGCCTGCCTGGGCGCGATCGGCTGGCCGGCATGGCCGGCGATGGCCGGTGCGATCGCGGTGTCGGCGCTGCTCGCGCTGGTGCACGCCTGGGCCTGCGTCACGCACCGGGGCGACCAGATCGTCTCCAGCGTCGCGCTGAACGTGATCGCCGCCGGCCTCACGGTGGTGCTCGGCCTGGTCTGGTTCCACCAGGGCGGGCGCACGCCGAACATCGGCGATGCGAGCCGCTTCATGGCGCTGTTCCCCGACGCCGCGAACGCGGTGCAGGGCTGGCCCGTCATCGGCCCGCTGCTGGCCGAGGGCGTGCTGCGCCACAACCTGCTGGTGTGGGTCACCGTGGCGCTGGTGCCGGCCTCGTGGTGGCTGCTGTACCGCACGCGCTTCGGGCTGCGGCTGCGCGCGGTCGGCGAGAACCCGGCGATGGTCGACGCGGCCGGCATCTCGGTCGGCGCGCTGCGCTACGGCGCGGTGCTGCTGGCCGGCGTGTTGTGCGGCGCGGCGGGCGGCTACCTGGCGCTGGCGCAGAACGCGTCGTTCACGCCGGGCATGACGGCCGGCCGCGGCTTCATGGCGCTGGCCGCGATGGTGTTCGGCAAATGGCACCCGCTGCGCGCGGCCGTCGCCTGCCTGCTGTTCGGCTTCCTCGATGCGGTCGCGATCCGGCTGCAGGGGGTCGAGCTGCCCGGCCTCGGCAGCGTGCCGGTCGAGCTGATCCAGGCACTGCCTTACCTGCTGACGGTGGTGCTGCTGGCCGGCTTCTTCGGCCGGGCCGAGGCGCCGCGCGCGCTCGGCCGGGCCTACGTGAAGGAGCGCTGAAGCGCCGCGGCCTGCATCTCACAGCATCATGCCGCCCGACACCTCGATGCGCTGGCCGGTGATCCAGCGACTGCCGTCGGCCAGCAGCGCGGCCACCGCGCCGCCGATGTCGTCCGGCAGCCCGACGCGGCCGAGCGCGGTGACGCCGGCGATGTGCGCGTTGACCTGCTTGTCGTCACGCACCTGGCCGCCGCGGAAGTCGGTCTCGATCGCGCCGGGGGCGAGCGCGTTCACGCTGATGCCGCGCGGGCCGAGCTCCTTGGCCATGTAGCGCGTCAGCACCTCCACGCCGCCCTTCATCGCGGCATAGGCGGCATAGCCCGGGAACGTGAAGCGCGCGAGGCCGGTCGAGATGTTGACGATGCGCCCGCCATCGGCGATCAGCGGCAACAGCTTCTGCGTCAGGAAGAAGGTGCCCTTCAGGTGGATGTTGCTGAGCAGGTCGAACTGCTCCTCGGTGGTTTCGGCGATCGGCGCATTCAGGCCGATGCCGGCGTTGTTGACCAGGTGGTCGAAGCGCTCACGCTGCCAGGTGCTCGCGAGCACCTTCTTCACCGTCTCGGCGAAGGCCGCGAAGCGCTTGCTGTCGCCCACGTCGAGCTGCAGCGCGACGGCCCGGCGGCCGAGCGCCTCGACCTGGCGCACCACGGCGTGCGCCTCGGCCTCGCTGCTCTGGTAGGTGAGGATCACGTCGCTGCCTTGCGCGGCCAATGCCAGCGCCGTGCTGCGGCCGAGGCCGCGGCTGCCGCCGGTGACCAGGGCGATGCGGGGGGTGGTCGATGCGGTCATGTCGGTCTCCTTCAGAGGGAAYGGGTTGCGGTGAAGGGGACTTTAGGAGTTCACTTGCAGAGGATAAAGTCGCCTTGAATGACAGGACTGTTCTTCGTAAAAGGACAATGACGCGATGGAACTCGACGAGCTCCGCATCTTCGCCCGGGTGGCCGAGCTGGGCAGCTTCACGCAGGCGGCCGAGCAGCTGGGGCTGGTGAAGAGCCGCGTCTCGGCCGTGGTGCTGCAGCTGGAGTCACGCGTCGGCGCGCGCCTGCTCCAGCGCACCACGCGGCGCGTGCAGCTGACGCCCGATGRCGAGGTCTTCCTCGCACGCAGCAAGGAACTGCTGGCGGATGCCGACCAGCTGCAGGCGATGTTCCAGCCGGTCGCCAGCGGCCTGAAGGGGCGCCTGCGCATCGACCTGCCGAACAAGCTGGCGAGCGAGCTGGTGATCCCGCGCCTGCCGGAGTTCCTCGCGGCGCACCCGCTGCTCGAGGTCGGCATCAGCACCACCGACCGGCAGGTCGACCTGGTGCGCGAAGGCTTCGACTGCGTGCTGCGCGTCGGGTCGCTGGCCGATGCCGAGCTGGTGGCGCGGCCGCTCGGCGTGCTGACGATGGGCAACGTCGCGAGCCCGGCCTACCTGGCCGCGCACGGCACGCCGACGACGCTGGCCGACCTGGCTCGGCACCGCATCGTCCACTATGCCGCCAAGCTCGGCACGCAAGGCGCCGGCTGGGAATACCAGGAGGAGGGCGTGACGCGCGTGCACCCGATGCGCAGCACGGTGGTCGTCAACGGCACCGATGCCTACCAGGCGGCCTGCCTCGCCGGGCTCGGCCTGATCCAGGCGCCGACCTTCGGCACGCGGCGCCTGGTCGCGCAGGGCCTGCTGGTCGAGGTGATGCCGCAGTTCGTCGCGCCGCCGATGCCGGTGTCGCTGCTGTACCCGAACCGCCGCCAGCTGGCGCCGCGGGTGCAGGCGGTGCTGAACTGGATCGCGCAGGTGGTCGAGCCGCAACTGCGGGCAGAGGCCGCTGCACAATGACCGCCATGAACACCCCGACGCCGATCCTCCTCGATTGCGACCCCGGCATCGACGATGCCCTCGCGCTGTTGCTGGCCGCCGGCGCGCCGGAGCTGGACCTGATCGGCGTCACCACCGTGGCCGGCAACCGCACGGTCGTGATGACCGCGGACAACGCCTGCCGCGTGCTCGACCTGGCCGGCCGCCACGACGTGCCCGTGCACGCCGGCTGCAGCCATGCGCTGACGATGCCGCGGGCCCGCACCAACACCGTCCACGGCGAGGACGGCCTCGGCGGCGTCGAGCTGCCGAGCAGCCGCACCCCCACCGCGCAGCACGCGGTCGACGTGATCGAGCAGGCGCTGCTGCGCGAGCCCGCCGGCAGCCTGACGCTGGTCGCGATCGGGCCGCTGACCAACCTCGCGCTGGCGGAGATCAAGCGCCCCGGCCTGCTGCAGCGCGCGAAGCGCGTGCTCGTGATGGGCGGTGCCGCGTTCTGCGACGGCAACATCACGCCGGCCGCCGAGTTCAACTTCCATGCCGATGCACTGGCCGCGCAGACCGTGCTCGGCAGTGGCGCGCCGGTGCTGCTGTTCGGGCTCGACGTGACGCGCCAGGCGGCGATGCCGGCCGACTGGGTCGATTCGCTGGGCACGCTCGGCAACCGCTGCGGCCCGGTCGCGCGCGACCTGATCCGCGGGTTCCGCCGCGACAGGCCGCTGCTGCACGATGCCTGCCCGGTGGCGTGGCTGCTGGCGCCCGAGCTCTTCGCGTCCGAGCGTTGCCGGGTCGAGGTCGACTGGCGGCCCGGCCTCACCGAAGGCCACCTGTCGGCCAAGCGCATCGCGCTGGCCCGGGACGATTTCGGCACGCCGGTCGACGTGTTCACGTCGGTCGATGCCGACGCGCTGCGCGCACTGCTCAGGCAGCGCCTGGCTCGCCTGCCCTGAGGGCGTCTGCCGGGCCGGCCAGGATGCGGGCGATCAGCGCGCCCAGCTCCTCGAAGGTGTTCTCTTTCTCGAGCAGCCCGCGCACGCCCACCGCGCGGGCCTCGGCCCGCAGCTCTTCGGTGATGTAGCCCGAGCTGAGCACCACCGGCAGGTCGGGCCGGATGCGTGCCAGCTCGCGCGCCAGCTCGATGCCCGAGTTGCCGGGCATGTTGTAGTCGGTCACCAGCAGGTCGACCTCCTGCGGGTGCTCGCGCACCTGGGCGATGGCCAGCGCCGCCTCGTTGAACGTGCGCACGCGGTAGCCTGCGCGGGCCAGCAGGCGCTCGACCATGATGACCATCGTCTCGTCGTCGTCGACGTAGAACACGCGCTCGCCGTGGCCTGCCGACGCCTGCTGGACGTGCGGCGCGCGTGCCACGGCCCCGGCCGTGTCGGCCACCGGCAGGTACAGGTGCAGCGTGGTGCCGACCCCCGGCTCGCTCTCGACCGCGATGGCGCCGTGGTGCGCGACGACGATGCCGTGCGCCACCGAGAGCCCGAGGCCAGTGCCCTGGCCGACCGGCTTGGTCGTGAAGAACGGCTCGAAGATCCGCTCGCGGGTCGCGTTGTCCATGCCGGCACCGTCGTCGCTGACCCACAGGTGCGCATGGCGGCCCGGGTGCAAGCCGCCGAGGCGCTGGCAGGTCGCCGGATCCAGCTCCACGCCGTCGAGCCCGATGCAGATGCGGCCGACGCCGCCGCGCAGCGCATGCCAGGCATTCGTGCAGAGGTTCATCAGCACCTGCTGCACCTGCGTGGCATCGGCCTGCACCTGCGGCAGGTCGTCGGCGATGCGCGTCTGCAGCTCGACGCCGGCCGGCAGCGTGGCGCGCAGCAGCTGGTGCGTCTCGTCGACCACCGGCCGCAGCGACTGCGTCTGCAGCTCCTGCGGCTCGCGCCGGCTGAAGGTGAGGATCTGCCGSACCAGCATGCGGGCGCGCAGGCTGGCCTTGTGCACCTCGCGCAGCAGCGCGCCGGCCGGGTGGTCGGCACCGACGGCCTCCAGCGCCAGCGCCGAGTTGCCGAGGATAGCGCCGACGATGTTGTTGAAGTCGTGCGCGATGCCGCCGGCCAGCGTGCCGATCGATTCCATCTTCTGCGAATGGCGCAGCTGCGCCTCGTAGCGGATCAGCTCCGACTCGGCCTCCTTGCGCTCGTGGATGTCGGTGATCGCGACGCGGATGCTCGGTGTCTCCGCTCCCAGGCCGCCCACGCGCATGCAGTCGAGCTGCACGTGCAGCGCGTCGGCATCGGGGCGGTGCAGCGCCAGTTCCAGGCGCTGGCGCGCGCCGTCCTGCAGCACGCGCTCGAAATGCGCCGTCCAGCGCTCGCGCTCCACCGGGTTGACGAAGTCGGCGAACTGCAGGCCGGCCGAGGCATCGCGGCGCAGGCCCAGCATGTCGGCACCGTTCAGGTTCAGCTGCTCGATGCGGCCGTCGGCGGCGAGCGTCAGGTAGCCCACCGGCGCCAGCTCGTAGAGGTCCATGTAGCGGTCGCGGCTGAGCTCCAGGTCGCGCTGCGCCTGGCGGTGCTCGGCGCGGATCACCGCCTGCGCCAGCTCGCGCTTGAGCACCGGTGCGAGCCGCGCGAGGTTCTGCTTCATCACGTAGTCGCTCGCGCCGGCCTTCATCGCCTCGACCGCGATCTCCTCGCCGATCGTCCCCGAGACGAAGATGAACGGGATGTCGAGGTCGCGCGAGCGGAAGGCCTGCAGCGCCTCGATGCCGCTGAACTGCGGCATGCGGAAGTCCGACAGCACGGCATCCCAGCGCTGCTGGTCGAAGGCTTCCTGCAACGCGGCCAGGCTTTGCACGCGCCTGCAGGTGGGCGCGAAGCCGCCGCGGCTCAGCACGCGGGCGACCAGCCGGGCGTCGTCCTCGGAATCCTCCACCACCAGGATGTTGACCGGCATGCTCATCGTGCGGGGGCCTCGAAGCTTCGGCTCAGGGGTGCGAACGGTCCGGCGGCAGCTGGTTGATCATCAGCCAGTAGAAGCCGAGCACCTTCGCCGCCTCGATGAACTCGACGAAATCGACCGGCTTGCGCACATAGCTGTTGGCGCCGAGCGAGTAGCCCGACACCAGGTCCTGCTCCTCCTTAGACGAGGTCAGGATCACCACCGGCAGCAGGCGCGTGCGCTCCTCGGCGCGGATCGCCTTCAGCACGCCCAGGCCGTCGAGCCGCGGCAGCTTCAGGTCGAGGATCACCAGCGCGGGCAGCGGCTGCGACGCGCGGTGCTCGTGCGCGTTGCGCGCGAACAGGTAGTCGAGCGCCTGCACGCCGTCGCGCGCGACGTCGATCGGGTTCATCAGGTGGCTGCGCTTGAAGGCGCGCAGCGTCAGCGCCACGTCGTCGTCGTTGTCCTCGACCAGCAGGATGGCCTTCTGTTCACTCATCGCGGGACTCCAGGCAGGTGGAAGTAGAAAGTGGCGCCCTGGCCGGGCCGGGCCTCGGCCCAGATGCTGCCGTCATGGCGCCGCAGGATGCGGTGGACGATCGCGAGGCCGATGCCGGTGCCCGGGAACTCGGTCTCATGGTGCAGGCGCTGGAAGGCACCGAACAGGCGGTCGGCGTAGGTCATGTCGAAGCCTACGCCGTTGTCCGCGACAAAGCACACCGGGCGGCCGTCCTTCACGGTGCTGCCGACCCGGATCACCGCATCGGCGGTCTTCGACGTGAACTTCCACGCGTTCTCCAGCAGGTTCTGCATCGCGATCTGCATCAGCGACTTGTCGGCATGCACGATCAGGCCCTCGTCGATCTCCCAGCGCATGGCGCGCTCCGGGTGCATCTTCTGCATCGAGTTCGCGATGTCGCGGGCGATCGCGCCGAGGTCGACGTTGCGCAGCACCAGTTCGGTGCGAGTGACCCGCGACAGCCCGAGCAGTTCGTCGATCAGCCGGCCCATGCGCTGGCTCGCGGCACGGATGCGCGAGAGGTGTTCGCGGCCTTCGTCGTCGAGGCGGTCGCCGTAGTCTTCGAGCAGCGCGAGCGAGAAGCCGTCCATGCTGCGCAGCGGGGCCCGCAGGTCGTGCGACACCGAGTAGCTGAACGACTCGATCTCGTGGTTGAGCGCCGCCAGCTCCTGGTTGCTGCGCTCGATCTGCGCGAACGAGTTGCGCAGCGTGGTCGTCATCGCGTCGAAGTTGCGCGACATCTCGCCGATCTCGTCGTGGCCGCCGATGTCGAGCCGGAACGCCCAGTTGCCGGACGCGACCTCGCGCGTGGCCTGCTGCAGGCGCTGGATCGGCACCAGCACGCCGCGGTGGATCAGCCAGCCGGCCGCGACGGTGGCGAGCGCGATCAGCGCCAGCCCCACCACGATCACCACGACCACGCGATGCTGCGCCCACGCGATGCGCGCGTTGGAGAAATCCAGCAGGCGGAAGGTATCGACCAGGCTCTCCTGGTGCAGCACCAGCAGCTTGCGCGAGATCAGCTCCTCGTAGAGCTTCTGCGTGTTCTCGTCGACGGCGCGCTGGTTGCTGTTGGCCTGCAGTTCCTCGAACAACTGACGCGTCTCGGTGCTGCGCCGGCGCAGGTCGGCGAGGATTTCCGAGGGCTCCGGCTCGGAGAAGATCGGTGCGTCCAGTGCGCGCTCGAGCCGCTCGGCCACCCGGCGCTCCTGCTCGTAGGCGCGCTGGTTCCGGTACAGCACGTACTCGAAGGTGACGAGCCGCAGGTCGTTCAGCACGCGGGCCACGTCCGACATGCGGCGGCGCTGCTGGTCGGCCGCCTCGACCTCGCCGTTGGCCCACCAGATCATCACGGCCAGCAGGGCGATCGTGCCCAGGCCCGTGGTCGTGGCGAGCCAGCCCTTGGCACTGATCTTCATTCGGTGTCGGTCATCCGTCTAGTGCGCCACGGTGACGCGGTCGGGTTGCTCCTCGAGCAAGGCATCGAGGTAGAGGTGGGGCAGGAAGTTGGGCGTCGGTGCCGACGCGGCGGCACGCCCGGTGGTGGTCCAGTCGGCTTCATCCTCCAGCGTGACCAGTTGCGACTGCAGCAGGTTCACGCGGAAGGCGAGCGATTTCCAGCCCGGCTGCAGCGTGGCGGGTTCCACCTTGAGGCGGCGCGCGACGATGGCCAGCGACTCGTCCGCATTCAGCCGGTTGAAGCGCTCCGCCTTCAGCAGCGCGCGCACGAAGCGGCGCGACACCTCGGCATGCTCGCGCAGGTAGTCGCTGCGGCCCACCACCACGTGGCTCACAGTGTAGGCGGCCGGTGCGGTGAACGTGATGCCTTGCGCACCGAGCGCCGATTCGGCGTCGCGGCGCACCGGCTGCCATGTCGAGGCGGCATCGATGCGGCCGCGCGCCAGCTCGTCGGCGAGGCGGCCGGGCGGCAGGTCGACGAGCGTCACGCTGTCGCGCGGCAACCGGTGGCGGATCAGCAGGGCCGACAGGAAGTAGTCGGCGCTGGTGCCGCGCGGCACGCCGACGCGCTTGCCGACCAGGTCGGCCGCTGTCGCGATGCCGCGATCGCGCCGCGCGACCACCGCCATCTCGTCGGAGACGCTCAGCATGCTCGCGAGGATGCTCATCGGCTGGCCGTCGAGCACCGCGGTGACGAAGGGCACCTCGGCCGCGGTGGCCAGGTCGACCTCGCCGCGCCCGAGCACATCGAGCGCCATCTTGCCGTGGCTGACCGGCACGATGGTGACGTCGAGGCCTTCGTCGCGCAGGTAGTCCTTCTCGGCCGCCAGCATCAGCAGCGCGGCGTGCGGCGTGCTGGAGAGCGCGAGCCGCACGGCCATCGCGGCCGGCCGGTGCGCCTGCGTCGTACGATATCGCCAGGTCATGGCCACGGTCACGAGGCCCACGGCCAACGCGACGGCAGCGATCAGAAGCGGCAGGCGGCCCATGCCCTTCGATGGCGCTGCAACTTCTGGCGAGTTCATCAGCCCCTCCCCTCACACTGAGGATTGCAGTGCAATTCGAGCCAAGCGTACGATTGAAGAACAATAGTTGCAATAGGGATTCGATGGCGCGCACGCCGGTAGTTCACGGGGAACCAGAGCAACTGGATCAGCGGCCATCGGACAGACGCCCCCCGTTCCTCGTGATGGCCCACCACCGTTCGGGCTCGAATTTCCTGAACGACGTCCTCCAATCATGCGCCGGCGTCGAATGCCTGAACGAGCCGTTGTCGATGCACACGCGCTTCTTCCGCGAGCACGACCTGGTGCCGTGGGGCGCCGACGACCACGACCCCGCGCTGCTGCATGCCAGCCTGCGCGACAGCGAGACGGTGCGCGGCTTCCTGCTGGAGCTGAAGGCCTACCTCGGGCAATCGCGCCGCGGCCGCGTGATCGGCTTCAAGGACACCTGCCTGTTCGGCAAGCTCGGCTGGCTGAAGGCCTTCCTGCCGGAGCTGCGCGTCATCTTCCTGCGGCGCGATCCGCGGGCCATCGTCTCGTCGGTGCTGCGCAGCAAGCTGACGACGCTGTGGAGCTACTCCGAGCTCGTCACCGGCGCGTTCATGCGCGAGGTTCCGGGTTACGTGAGCCGGGTCGCGCGCGCCGATGCGGCGATGCGCACGACCGAGGTGGTCGCGATGAGCGTTGCGCTTCGTTACGAACTGGCGCGGCGCTGCCTGCATCACTTCGAGCACCTGAGCGTGGAGCTGGCCGACATCTCGCGCGAGCCGGTGCGGGTGGTGGGGGAGCTGGTGTCCTTCCTCGGCGCCGAGGCGGCCGGCGATGCCGCGGCGTTCATCCATGCGCGGCAGGCCGAGACGCGCGGCGGGCTGTTCTCGTCGTACCGGTCGCTGGATGACGTGGAGAATGGCTGGCGCGAGCACCTGGGCGAGGCGCAGCTGGCGCTGATCGACGAGGTGCAGGAGGCGGTGAGAACACAAGCACGATGATCGAGCAGTACCTGAACGACGCGGTCGGCTTCACGGTGGCGTCCGGCCCGCTGGCGGGGCGGCGCCTGCGCGTCGCCCGCACGCTGCTGACCTGCCGCGTGGCCGCCGAGATCCTCAACGAGATGCAGTTGCCGCCCGAGACCGGCGAGGGCTACCGGTTCGTCAACGTCTGCAACCCGCGCAACCCGCTGGCCTTCGACCGCGAGGGGGTCGGCTGGCATTGCCGCCCCGCGCTGGACGAGCATCCGGTCTTCGGGCTGAACTGGGCGGCGGCCGGCCTGATCTGCGCGCACCTGGGTGCACGCCTGCCATGGGCGGCGGAGTGGGAGGCGGTGGCGTCGAACAACGATCCGCTGCGGGTCTACCCGTGGGGCGATGCGCCRCCGAGCCCGGTGCTTGCGAACTTCGACGAGCATTTCGGCGGCACCAGCGTGGTCGGCAGCTTTCCGCCGTCGGAGCTGGGGCTGTTCGACCTGGCCGGCAACCTGGGCGAGTGGTGCCAGGACCTGCACGATCGCGATGCCGCGCAACCGATGGAGCGGGTGGTGAAGGGCGGGGCGTGGAGCAAGGATGCGGGCCACCTGCGGATCCGCGCGAGCCGCGGCAAGTGGGGGCGCCTGGGCACGACGACGATCGGCCTGCGGCCGGTCTGGGACGACCGAGGATGAACCGAGGGCGGATCAAGATGACGAAGCTGGTGATCTTCGACCTGGACGACACGCTGATCGACTTCGCGTCGACGCGCCTGGTCGCGCACGGGTTGCTCGCCGAGGTGCTGGCCGACGAAGGCATCGCCGCGGCGCCGTTCCTGCAGGCCTGCGGCGAGGTCGACCGGCCGTTGTTCATGCAGTTCGAGCAGGGCCGGCTGACGCGCCAGGAGTACCGGATGCGGCGTTTTTCCGACCCGTTCGACCGCCTGGGCCTGGTGCCGCGCGAGGGGTTGGTGGCGCAGCTGAACCGCGTGTTCATGGACTGCGTGAACGACAGCCCGAAGCTGTACGACGATGCGTGGCCGACGCTCGAGCGCCTGCGCCGCGACGGCCTGCAGCTGGCCATCCTGACCAACGGGCCCGCCGACGGGCAGCGCCGCAAGCTGGCTGCGACCGGGTTGGGCGACGCGGTGGACCATGTCGCGATCGGCGAGGAGGCCGGCGTCAGCAAGCCGCATCCGCAGGCCTACCTGCGGGTGGCCGGGCACCTGGGGATCGCGCCGGGCGAGTGCCTGATGGTGGGCGATTCGCCGACGCTCGACTACGAGGGCGCCCTCGCGGCCGGGCTGCAGGCGCTGCTGCTGGACCGGGCTGGCGCGCATGGGGCCACGGGGCAGCGCAGCGTGCGGGATCTTCACGGCGTGAGGTGTTGAGGCCTCTCTTGTGTGACGCGTGGGCRRGGCGGCCGGGGGCAGGCTGTGGGGGCTCRGCTGGRGCGGTCGGCCCTGGCGGGCCGACTGCACGAAGARGCTCGRCTTCGGGGGTGCATCGGCAAACTCCCTCCACTCACTTCGTTCGTTGTGGTCARACACAGCCGATGAGTCAGTYYACGAAGCGCGCTGGCGCGCGCCACCCCCGAAACCGATCTTCTCCGTCGCCCCAGAAGTCGCCCCCACAGCCT